>CAMWVQ010000047.1 GCA_947177635.1 uncultured Porphyromonadaceae bacterium
GGTCGGAGGGGAGAGGGACACGGATGGCCCGGGAGTTGACGCTCCCGGGCCATCGCAGGAGTCATCGGGCTCAGGCCTTGTTTGCCAGAGGGGAGGGGGTGTTGTAGGTGCGGGCGGCCAGCTCCTTGTCGAACATGTAGAGGCCGTAGCCGTTGTCGCCGATTTTCTTAAGGGCGTCGATGAAGCCGCGGGCGGTCTCCTCCTCCTCGATCTGCTCGGTGATGAACCACTGGAGGGTAGCCTGTGTGGCGTAGTCCTTGTGTTCAACCGCCAGGGCGTTGAGGTCGTTGATCAGGGCGGTGACCTTCTGCTCATGGGCGAGGGTGGCGGCGAAGGCGGCCAGGGGAGACTCCCATTCGGTCTCCACTCCGGCGATGGGCTGCAGGGTGACCTTGCCGTCGCGGGAGTTGAGGTAGTTCATGAAGATGGTTGCGTGGTCTTGCTCCTCCTTGAACTGCACGGCGTACCAGTTGGCGATTCCGTCATATCCGGCGTTGGCGAAGTGCATCGACATGGAGAGATAGAGATATGCCGACCAGAGCTCGGCGTTGATCTGGGCGTTTATAGCCTGTTCCAGTTCCTTGGAAATCATAGTTGTCAAATATTAGTGTCGGTTAATTATGAAGTCGTTTTGCCGGTTGGAGCGGAGTCAGAAGCGGTAATGTATCCCGGCAGTGATGTTCGCTCCGTGAAACTCCTTGATGAATGTGTAGGTGGCGGTGGCCGAAAGCCTCAGAGAGCCGCTGATGTTGACGCCGAATCCGGCTCCGGCGTTAAGCCCGAAGCGCGACACGCGGGTGGAGACATCGTTGGTGGAGGAGAGATGGCTCTCGGGGGAGGCCTGGATGGCGTCGAGCTTGTGGAAGTTCCAGCTCGAGAAGTTGATTCCCGCCAGGGGGTAGATGTCGCATCGTCCTTGCGCCAGGGGGAAGACGAAATCCATGTTCAGGTCAATCATCAGCGCGTCGCGTCCGTCGTTGCGGAAGACATATTCCACGGCCGGGCTGAGCTTGAGGAGGCGGTTGAAGCGGTATGAGAACTGGGCACCCGCCAGCGGGCGGTTGTTGTAGGTGTTGTAACCTGCGCGGATGCCGAGGGTCTTCTCTCCGCTGTATTGGTCGGCACGGGCGGCGAGTCCACCCGACAGCGCCGTGGCGGCCAGTGCCGCTGCTATCCATCGTTTACCTGACATATTCATAAGGGAGTTACGTGAGATTGTAAATATCAATACAATCTTTTAGCAACAAAGTTAGTGATTCGATGAGATTCTGGCAAGAAATATGGGGGATTTTTGCTAACTTCGCAGGGAAATACCAGTTCCTACCCGGCTTCAATCCGTGGCCGGGAGTTGGCTCGTGTGTAAGCCGTTGACAGTCAGATGAAGTCGATATACCGCATACTCAGGACAATATTGGTGACCGCGTTGATTCTTGGCGCAGTCGTCCCCGCCGTGCTGTATGTGGCCCTCTCCCTGACGGGTGTGCAGCGGCGTGTCGCCGACAAGCTGGAGAAGGAACTTTCCGGCCTGCTCGACGCCAGGGTGACCATCGGCGAGCTGGGGATAATGCCGTTCAACCGGGTCATACTTCGGGATGTGGTGCTGGAGACCGCCCCGGACGACACCGCCCTGACCGTGAGCCGCCTCGGGGCCGGGGTGTCATTGTGGGCCGGACTGACCTCCGACACCTGGCGCGTCGACTATGTGCAGCTGATAGGGATGAATGCCCGGTTGCGTCGCGACTCGGCGTCGGCTCCCCTCAACATCCAGCCGGTGATTGACGCTCTCGCGCCGAAAGACAAGAGCAAGCCTCCGACGAGTTTCGACCTGAAAGTCTCTACGGTGATTATCCGATCCTCCTCTGTCAGTTACGATGTGCTCGACAAGCCCCGCAAGGAGCAGTTCGACCCCAATCACCTGCATGTGTCGAAATTCCGCGCCGACCTCAACCTGCCGCGGATCGCCAATGACGACTTCTCCGTGAATCTGCGCCGTATGGCGTTCGAGGAGCAGTCGGGGCTGACGGTGAGGCAGTTGTCTGGCTCGTTCCATATATCGGCCACTGAGCTGGAGGCCAAGGGACTCGACCTGGAGCTTCCCGCCTCACGGCTGAGGTTCGCCGACATGCGTCTTCCCCTCGAAGGGCTTGGAAGTATTCCGGCAAGCATCAGGAAACACCCTGTGACGGTTGCCCTTTCAGAGGATTCCCACCTTTGGCTGCCTGACCTGCAGGCGTTCTGGCTTCCCGCCGGAAAGGCGCGTGTGATGGCCTCCTTCCCCCGTTTCACCATCTCCGGCACCCCGGCTGAGGCTTCGGCGCGTCTGAGGGTCGAGATGGAGAACCTCCTGTCGGTGGATATGTCGGCCAAAGGCTCAGACCTGGAATCCGCCGAACGTTCATTCTCGTTGGATAACCTCGATGTTTCGCTCTCGGGAGTTCAGGCCGCCTCGCTGCTCTCCGAGATGGGGATTGCCAGGGAGGATGTCGCCTCGATGCTGCGGGCATTGGGGCAGGTGTCGGTTTCGGCCGACGGGGAGGGGACGATGCGTTCTTTCGACGGAAGCTTGCGCCTGGCTGCGGCTCCCGGGGCTGTGTCGGTCAGCGGCGCTGGGTCGATGGCCGATTCACGGCATTACGACATACATGCCTCACTTGAGACTGACGGCTATCTCGATCTCGGGACGCTCCTCCCCTCTGTCGGCCCTGCGGGATTGGAGGGTAAGGTGGAGGCATTCTACACCGTTGCCGGAAAGGAGCGTCACGGAAATGCCGAGATGTCACTGGCCCAGGTGAAGTTCAAAGGCCACGAGCTGGCCGGTGTCGGAGCGGAACTGACCCTCGACAATGATGTAGCGGGGGGACGCATTGGGGTCGACGACCGCGACTTGTCGATGCTCCTTGACGGCAGTTTCTCGCTTGACAGGAACAATCCGGCGGTGACGCTCACGGCCGATGTGGCGCGTCTGTGTCCCGACAGGCTCGGTATATGGGGGAAGTATCCCGGCGCTACAATCTCCGGAAATATCGACATTGACATGGCCGGCCCTGACCTGCGGTGCATGGAGGGACACGCCACCATAAATGACCTCGCGCTGAAGCCTGCCGACGGTAAGGGTATCACGATGTCGAAGCTCCATCTCGCCTCGCGCCGCCTCGAAGATGAGACTTCGCGCATCGACCTGGAGAGCGACTGGCTCGACGGCTCGGTGTTCGGGGTGTTTGATTTCCCCTTCCTCGGCGAGGCGGTTCTTGACATTGTCTCCGAGGCGTTCCCGGCTTTGCTTCCGGCCCACGCCAGGACTGATCTGGCCACGGAGCAGGCCCGCAGCGCGGAAAGCCGCAAGGGCCTGATGGCCACCAATGATTTCCTGTTTGAGTTCACGGTAAAGGAGACCGAACGTCTCGCCGAATTCTTCAGGCTCCCTGTCAGCGTCATATATCCCGTGACAATCAAGGGTGGGGTATGCCAGGAGACCCACGACCTTGAGCTGAACCTCTCGGCCCCCTATCTCAGGCAAGGCACGAAGCTGATAGAGAACACATCGCTGTCGGCATATGTCGACGGAGAGGAGGGGCGCGGACGTCTGAATTTCCTGACCACCGCCCCGACCAAGGGTGGCCCGATGACTGTGTCGCTGGTGGCGTCGGGCGGCGACAACATCCTGCGCTCCACACTTGAGTGGAAGATTGACCGCGCCCGAGCCTATGAGGGTAAGCTCCGGGTGGCCACGGGGTTCGCCCGTGACGAGGAGGGGCTGACCACCACGGTCAACCTCCGCAAGTCGTCTCTGACATTCAACGACTCGACCTGGATGGTGGCCCCCGCCAAGGTTGTCATAAAGGGTAAGGAGGTGGATGTTGACGGCATCCACGCCAGCCACGGTTCGCAGTTCGTGAAAATCAACGGGAAGGTGTCGCCCGACCCGACGGCGCTGCTGACCCTCGACCTGCGCCATTTCAGCCTCGACTATCTCTTTGAATCACTCGGCATAGACGCGGCGATGCTCGGTGGAGACGCGTCAGGCACATTCTACGCCTCCGACCTCTATTCAGGGCAGCCGCGCCTTGAGACCCCCGGCCTGACGGTCAAGGATATAAGCTACAACAAGACGGTGCTGGGCGACGCCGTGGTCAGGTCGAGCTTCAATCCCTCCGACCTCGCGGTGATGCTTGACGCCGACATCGACAACCACGGACGCAAGTCGACCGTCAGCGGCGGCATCTTCGCGGCCCGTGACTCGCTCGACCTTACTTTTGATGTCGACCGTGAGCCTGTCGGCTTCCTGCAGCCTTACATGGCGGCTTTCGCCTCAGACATCACGGGGTATGCGTCGGGACGAGCGCGTGTGTTCGGCAACTTCAAGTATATCGACCTGGAGGGGGATGTGAGGGCCGACTCTGTCAGCATGCGTGTCAACTTCACCAACACCACCTACTGGGCTTCCGACTCCGTCCATATCCGGCCGGGGTATATCGACCTCAACGGGATAACGGTACACGATTACAACGGTCACACGGCCAACCTGAACGGCTGGGTGAGACATTCCTGCTTCAAGGAACCACGGTTTGAGTTCGCGATAACGGGGGCCAAAGGGTTGTTGTGTTACAACGAGACGGCCAAGGAGAATCCCCGCTGGTACGGGCGCGTGTTCGGCGACGGCGGCGCGTTCGTCAAGGGTGAGCCGGGCCTGGTCGACATAAAGATAGACATGACGACTACCCCGGGGTCGACATTCACCTTCGTGCTGTCAGACCAGGTTGAAGCCGACGAGTACTCATTCCTGACTTTCCGCGACAAGGGGAAGCTGGAGGCGGAGCTGGCCGACACGCTGAAGCTGCGCGACACCTCGATGGACCTTGTCAACCGTCTGCGCGAGCTTGCCGCCGGCCACGACGAGTCTTCCTCGTCTGACTACAACATCTCCATACAGATGGGGGTGACTCCGGGGGCCGAGATAAACCTGGTGATGGACCCTGTGGGGGGCGACCGCATCAGGGCCTACGGGGCGGGGCATCTCAGGATGGACTATTATTCGGCCAACAACGACCTGAAGATGTTCGGCACCTACACCCTCGACCGGGGTGACTACAATTTCACCCTCCAGGATATCATCATCAAGGATTTCTCTATCAAGCCCGGCAGTGAAATCGCCTTCAACGGAGACCCCTACGCGGCCCAGCTCGACATCAAGGCGGCTTATTCGCTGAACGCCAACCTCTCTGACCTCGACGAGTCGTTCCTCAACGACAGCGAGCTTAACCGCACCAATGTGCCGGTCAATGCCATAATGGAGGTCACCGGCGACATCCGTCAGCCTGAAATCGCCTTTGACCTGGAGTTCCCGACCCTCACCTCTGACATCTACCGGAAGGTGCGCTCTATCATCTCGACCGACGAGATGATGAACCGCCAGATACTTTACCTGCTCGCGCTCAACCGCTTCTACACCCCGGACTATATGGCGGGAGCCACACGCGGCAATGAGCTGGTATCGGTGGCCTCGTCGACCCTCTCCTCCCAGCTGGGCAACATCCTCGGCCAGATTTCCGACAACTGGAACATCGCCCCTGCACTGAGGTCGAGCCGTGGCGACTTCTCTGACGTCGAGGTCGACGTGGCTCTCTCGTCGCGTCTGCTCAACAACCGCCTGCTTTTCAACGGCAACCTCGGCTACCGCGACAAGAGTCTGAACTCAAACCAGTTCGTGGGTGACTTCGAGCTTGAATACCTGCTCAACCGTTCGGGCAATTTCCGTCTGAAGGCCTACAACCGTTATAACGACCAGAACTATTATCTCCGTTCGGCCCTCACCACCCAGGGTGTCGGCATCATCCTGCGGAAGGACTTCGACTCGCTGACCTCATTCCTGCGCCCTCTGTTCCGTCGCAAATCACCTGTGACGATACCGTTGGCCCCGACGGTTGTCACCTCAGACACAATCCCCGCCTCTTCCGGGGCAGAGCCGTCACGCTGAACGCTGCCCCGCGCGATTCCGATTGTGCGGCGATTTTGGGATGGATTGATATATAATAAGTACGGGCTGCCGAAATGTTTCGGCAGCCCGTACTTATTTGACAGGGGGATTATTCCTTGGGAGTTTTGGGAGTTTTGGGAGACTTGGGAGTTTTGGGTTTGGTCTCTTTCTTGGTCTCTTTCTTGGTCTCTTTCTTGGTCTCCTTTTTGGATTCTTTTTTGGATTCTTTTTTGGATTCCTTTTTGGGCTCTTTTTCAGCGGCCGCTTTCTCGCGGAGGCGGTGCTCTTCGTTGAGGTGTTCCTCGTTGAGGCGGTAGGTGGCGACCTCCTTGTTGAGGGTCTCGATTTCGCGGGCCTGGTTGCGGATGGTGGTCAGCAGGGAGTTGAGCTCCTCATCCTCGATGTTCATCGGGTACTGCTCCTCGACGCGGACGATGAAGTCGGCCAGCACGTTCATATAGTTGGTGAACGCCTGGAAGGGGGTCTCGTATGGGGAGAAGGCGGCGTGGGATGAACCGTCGGCGAAATGCTTGGTCGACATGTAGAAGAAATGGTCGGAAGCCTGGAGGCGTCCCCAGTCCTGCTTCAGCTGGCGGTTGTCGCAGAGGCGCACACGTTCGGCGATGGAGTAGAGCTTCGAGAACGCTTCGTTCTGGAGCTTGTTGCCGAGCCATGCGGAGGTGTCGCGGGCTTCGTCGGCCCATGACATCGGGAAGGGAACAGACAGCTCGCCGACAGCCTTGAAGGTCTTGACGGCCTCTGAAGGGGTCATGAACTGCACGCCTCTCTCGGCGGCGAAGCGGGGCAGGGCTTCGAGGAACTGGAAGATGCCGGTCTCGCGGCGCTGGAACTCGCCGAAGGTCTCGAGGTTCATGAAGAGGTTGAACACCTGTTCCTCCTGGGGGGTGTCGGCTATCCAGCCGATGTATTTGTCGGCGGTCAGGGGGTATTCGTTCCAGCTTGTGTCTGAGAAGCGCGACGAGATGTCGTCTGAGAGCTTGTCATTCTTCAGGAGCAGCTTGAGCTTGGGAGCGGAGGCGGCGCTGTAGACATAGTCGGGCGATTTCCAGCCGAGGATGTGCTTGGCTCCCTCGGTGATGCACCCCTTGAAGCCCATGGCGAGTATCTGCGGGGCAATCTCGTCGGAGTAAACCAGCTCGGAGTTGCGGAATACCTTGGGGGTCTGGCCGAAAAGCTCCTTGATTTTGTCGGTGTGGAGCTGTACCTGTATGCGGAACTCCTCGGGGTCAGAGAGTGAGGCCAGGGAGTGGTCGTAGGTCTCGGCGAGGAACTCCACCTTGCCGGTGTCGGCGAGTTTCTTGAGGAGGTCGAGGAACTCGGGCACATACTGCTCGATTTGCTCCAGGGCCACCCCGGTCACGGAGATGGCGCAGCGGAATGCCCCCTTGGTCTGCTCGATCATGCGCAGCAGGCTCTCGGCGGCGGGTATGTAGCTGTTGCGGGCTATGCGGGAGATGATGTCGTCGTTGGCGAAGTCATCATAGTAGTAGTGGTCGTTGCCGATGTCGAAAAAGCGGTATCTCTTCAGGCGGAACGGCTGGTGAATCTGGAAGTAGAAGCAGATAGCTTTCATTATCTTGGGGTGTGGATGTTAGTTAATGGGGTCAGTTTTTGTTGAGAACCTTGTTGTAGATGTCTATCACCTTGCGTCCGGCCTTGTCCCAGGTGATCTGGTTTACCTCGGCCAGTCCGTCCTCGCTGAGCTGTCGGTGCATGGCGGGGTATGTGACGATGGAGTAGATGGCGTCGGCCATGGCGTCGACATCCCAGTAGTCGGTCTTGATGACATTGTTGAGGATTTCGGCGCAGCCGCTCTGCTTGGAGATGATGGAGGGGACACCCATCTGCATCGCCTCAAGCGGGGAGATTCCGAACGGCTCGGAGACGGAGGGCATCACATAGACATCCGACGCCTTGAGCATCTCGTAGACCTGTTTCCCCTTCTGGAACCCGGGGAAGTGGAAGCGGTCGGCGATTCCGCGCTCTGCGGCGAGGTTGATCATCTTGTCCATCATGTCGCCGGAGCCGGCCATGACGAAACGCACGTTATGGTTGTTTTTCAACACCTTGGCGGCTGTCTCGACGAAATACTCGGGGCCTTTCTGCATCGTGATGCGTCCCAGGAAGGTGACAATCTTGTCTTTCGGTTTCTCTACCTGGACGTTGAGGTATTCCTCGCTCAGGGGGGTGACGGCGTTGTGGACGGTGGTCACCTTGGCGGGGTCGATGCCATATTTCTCGATTACGGTCTGGCGGGTGAGGTTGGAGACGGTGATGATATGGTCGGCCTGGTTCATGCCGTCGCGCTCGATGGCGAAGACGGTGGGGTTGACGTTGCCGCGCGAGCGGTCATAGTCGGTGGCGTGGACATGTATCACCAGCGGTTTGCCTGTCACCTGCTTGGCGTGGATGCCGGCGGGGTATGTCAGCCAGTCATGGGAGTGGATGACATCGCAGGGGATGGTGCGGGCGATGACTCCGGCGACGATGGAGTAGTTGTTGATTTCCTCCAGGAGGTTGTCGGGGTAGCGTCCCGAGAACTCTATGCAGCCAAGGTCGTTGGTGCGCATGTAGTTGAAGTCGGCGTAGATATGGTCGCGCAGGCGGAAGTAAAGGTCAGGGTCCATCACCTTGCCGATGCGGTTCTCGACATACTCGCGGCTGACGTCGCGCCACGCGATGGGGGTCTGCGACGCGCCGATGATGTTGGCGAAGTGGCGTTCCTCATCGCCGAACGGTTTGGGGATGACGAAGGTGATGTCCATGTCGCCACACTCCCACATGCCCTTGGTCAGGCCATAGCTGGCGGTTCCCAAACCGCCGAGGATGTGAGGGGGGAACTCCCATCCGAACATTAAAGCTTTCATGTTTCAGTCGGTTTGTTAAGGGGTCAGTCGTTGAATTTCTTGAGGGTGCGGATGGTGCGCAACACCTCCGCGATGTTGGTGGCGTGGGAGATGGCGCCACGGTTGGTGTATGGCGGGTTGCCGTCGTAAAGCTGTGAGAGTGAGCCGATACAGCCGTTTGACATGTCTTCCTCGAAGCCGATCATCATACGGTCGATGTAGCTCACGCCGCTGTGGCCGAACACCTTGAGGTAGGCGTCGGCGTAGAAGCCCATCAGCCAGGGGCGGACAGGGCCGTTGTGGAGGGCATACTCGCGTTCTTCGGGTGAACCGAGGTAGTTGGGGCGGTAGCCGTAGCTTTTCGGCGAGAGTGTGCGGAGCCCCTTGGGGGTCAGCAGCTCGCGGGTGACGACATCCAGCACCCCTTTGCGCTGGCGGCGGTCGAGTGGGGAGTAGTCAAGCCCGATGGCGATGGCCATGTTGGGGCGCACCGACGGGTCGGCGTAGTTGCCGTTGACGTAGTCGTAGAGATACCCGAAGTCGTTGAGGAATGTCTCCACGAACGACTCTTTGGCTTTGGCGGCGATGTCGAGCCACCTGCGGCGGGCGTCGGCCAGGTCGGGAAGCCCTTCGGTCAGCTCGGCGCCGAACATCAGGGCGTTGTACCACATGGCGTTAAGCTCGACAAGCAGTCCTGTGCGTGATACTACCGGACGGCCGTTCCATACCGAGTTCATCCAGGAGGGGGGCACCACCGAGCCGTCGGTCGATACCAGGCCGTCATCCTGGAGGAAGAGGTTGGGGTGCTTGCCGTCGATGGTGAAGTCGAGCAGGGAGGTCACGAGCTGGCCGTATTTCTCGGCGGCGTCGCTGATGCCGTAGTTCTTGGCGTATTGCTGGATGGCCCACACGGCCCATCCGGGGATGTCGGGGAGGCCGATGCCGTGGATCTTGCTGTCCTCCTCAAGGGTCTCCATATAGCGGCCGAGGGCTTCGGCTGCGGTCTCCATGATTTTCTCGAAGTCCTCGCGGTGGCCGATGGCGATGGTGTTGCCGGGGAGCGACATGAAGGTGTTGCGGGCGAGGATTTTCCCCCAGGGATAGCCTGAGAGCATGTATTCCTTCTCCCCCTCCTTGAGGTAGAGCTGCTTGGCGGCGTTCTTGAGGCAGTTGTAGAAGCTCGAGCGGGCGGTGCGGGATGCTATCTCCGCCTCATACATGCTTTTGAGCGAGCGGGGGGAGACTTCGGAGAGTCCGGCCGAGAAGATTATCGACTCACCCTTCTTGATGTTTACCTGGAAATATCCAGGCACCCAGAGGTCTTCGCAGTAGGGCACGCCGCGGTCCATGTCCTTGACATACTCGATGTTGTTGTACCAGTGGGGGTCGTAGACGAATTCCGGTTTGCGGCTGAGCTGCATGTAGAGGGCCGGGTAGCCCGGGTAAAGGCAGCAGGACACGCCGTTGTTGACCGGCTGGCACTCCTTGTTGAGGGTGTCGTTGGCCATGCAGAGGGCGTTGCTCTCGCGGAAGGCGAGGAAGGGGCGGAACTGGAGGGTTGTCGGGGAGTGGGCGTCGACAAGTGTGTAGCGGATGAGGATGCGGTTTTCGTGCTGGATGAAAATCTTCTCCTTTGTCAGTATGACGCCCCCCACGCGGTATGTGGTGCGGGGTACGCTCTCGCAGTCGAACTCTCGGATATACTTGTGGCCGTTGGGGCTGTAGACGCCCCCCTGGTAGCGGTGGAGGCCCAGGTTGAAGGGCGCGCCGTGCTGAATGACGGTCTCGTCGAGCGACGAGAGCAGCACGTGGGGGTTGTAGTCTCCATCTCCCAAAGGCACCACCAGCAGTCCGTGTTGCTTTCTGGTGTTGCAGTCCACGATGGACGTGCAATGATAAGCTCCCGCCTGATTTGTCCGGAGCATCTCCTTGGGGAGTGATTGCTCGAGATTAATCATCAGGTTCTTATCAAACTTGAGATAACTCATTAGGTTTTAGAGGTTTGTTATGTTAGTATTTGTGTTGGCGTTTGTCTCCGCCGAGGTTCCGGAGGGTCACACGGCGGGTGAAAGGTCGGATATGACTACGAAAATACAGTTTTTTTCGCGGTATTGCAAATTTCTGCCGCGAAATTAACATAAAAAAATAAGTTTCCTCTTTTGGAGGAAACTTGTATGTTATAAAACAGTGTTGTCGGCTATCAAAATATAGCCGCCGTTCAGGCATACATCGCCTCGATTTCGCTCGCGTAGCGGCGGTTGATTACCGGGCGGCGTATCTTGAGGGTGTTGGTCAGCTCTCCGTTCTCCATGGAGAACTCGCGGGGGAGGAGGGTGAATTTCTTGATTTTCTCGAATGAGGCCAGCCCCTCCTGGAGGGTGTCGATGCGGCGGGCGATCATGTCGAGCACCTGGCTGTTCTTGAGCAGCTCCTCAAGAGACTGGTACTGGATTTTCTTGCGTCGCGCATACTCCTTGACCGCTTCGATGGCGGGGACGATGATGGCGGTGACATACTTGCGGCTGTCGCCGATGACGGCCACCTGGTCGATGTATTTGTCTTCGCCCAGGCGGCTCTCGATGGCCTGGGGGGCGATGTATTTTCCGTTTGATGTCTTGAAGAGGTCTTTGAGGCGGTCGGTGAGCACCAGGGCGCCGTGTTCGTCGATGTGGCCGGCGTCGCCGGTGCGGAACCATCCGTCCTCTGTGAAGACGGCGGCTGTCTCTTCAGGCTTGTTGAAGTATCCGCGCATCACTGTGGGGCCTTTGACGAGGATTTCGTTCTCCTCGCCGATTTTGACCTCGACGCCGGGGAGGGGTGTGCCGATCGTGCCGACCTCATAGCCCTCGTAGGGGAAGAAGCTTACGGTGGCGGTGGTCTCCGAGAGGCCGTAGCCGATGATGATGTCGACCCCCATCGAGCGGAAGAACTCGACGATGGCGTTGCTCAGGGGGGCGCCGGCGGTGGGGAACATGTTGCCGTTGGTGATGCCCATCGCTTTCTTCACGGTGGCGAACACCTTCTTCTCGTAGAAGCGGTAGCGGGCTTCGAGCAGTCGGGGAACGGGGAGGCCGAGGCGTTTGTAGTGGAGGTTGCGCAGGCGGCCTACTTTCAGGGCGCGGGCGCATATCCAGCGGCCCATCGGGCTCATGGCGCTCATCTTCTCCTGGATGGCGGTGTAGGCTTTCTCCCAGAAACGTGGCACGGAGCACATGCAGGTGGGGCACACCTCCTTGATTGTGTCCTGGATTATGCGGGGGTCGCGGTTGACGTAGACCTGTATGGCCGAGTCGAGGCAGAAGTATGTCCAGGCCTTCTCGAAGATGTGGCTCAGGGGGAGGAAGCAAATCGATGTGTCGCTGTCAGAGAGGGAGGTCAGGACCTGGTGGTGCATCTCGAGGGCGGCGTTGAAGCAGCTGTGGGTGAGGATTGCTCCCTTTGGCTCGCCGGTGGTGCCGGAGGTGTAGAGGAGGGTGGCGACATCGTCGGGCACGGCGCGGGCGGTGCGGGCCTCGACCTCGGCGCGGCAGGCGTCGGTGGCGGCTTCTCCAAGCTTGAGCAGCTGGGAGAATGTCATCGTCGACTTGTCGTCGGGGTCGGTCTCGATTTCATCGTAGACCACGAGCTGGGCCACGCCGGGGAGCTTGGCGGCCACCTTGCGGGCGATTTCGTATTGCTGGCGCGAGCCGGCGAAGAGTACGCGTGCGCCTGAGTCGCGCACGATGTATTCCACCTGCTCCTCTGAGGAGGTGGCGTAAATCGACACGGGCACCACGCGGTTGGCGAAGCATCCGAAGTCGGTGGCGAGAATCTTGGGGTCGTTGGGGGAGAAGACGGCCACGCGTTCCTCCTCTTTCACACCGAGGATTTCGAGGGCGCAGGCTACTTTGGATGCTGCCTCGGCCAGCTCTCCCCAGCTGATGGGGCTCCATTGGCCGGGAGCCTTGCGCTCCCAGAGGGCAGTCCGCTGTGCGGAGTAAGCGTCGGTCTGGCGCTGTATAAGTGTCGTAAGTATGTTGGCCATATTGGAAACGAAAGGTGGAAAGCGAGACTGACACAGCCCTCGTGGGGGCGGTCGCGGATTCCCCGGTCCTCAGACCGGCCAAGAATTGAAGGGAACCCTCATCCTTATGAACAAATCCCCGGCGGTTAAAGTTAGTGTTGCCCGGCGGATAGGCCATAACTCTCCAATTTGTCGCAAAGTTAGCCCTTTTTGCCGGAAACCGAGGGGGAAAGTCTTCTGTTTCCGACGTGGGGTTAACAATTATTTACAATTGGGTCTGCTTGCGGCGTCTTCTCCCGCTTATTTGGCGGGGTAGAGCAGACGGCGGTATTCTTCGGGGTCGTTGGCGATTTCAAGCCCCTTGACATACACAGGGTTGAGCACCGGGTTGACCACCTTGAAGTAGGTCTGCGTCTCGAAGAGGTCGCGCCCGATGATGCCCTTGAGTATGGTCTCGATGGTCTCGCGGGAGATGGCGAGCTGCTCGGGGTTGGGCTTTACGGAGTCGGTTTCTCCCAGGCGCACCATCTCGTCGACCATCTCCGGGGTGACGGTGAAATTGTCGAGGAAGCTTGCCTCCGAGGGGTATTCTTTGGTAAGCTGCTTGCGGTTGGCGTCGACGTAAGAGATGGCGAAACGGTTGAGTATCCCTTTGGCGGTCAGGTCGCGGTAATAGTCGGAGTAGCCGGTGGTGTCGACGGGGACGAACACGTCGGGCATCACACCTCCTCCGCCATAGACGGTGCGGCCGGTGCGGAGTGTGGAGAACTTCTCGGAGTCGGAGAAGTGTATCGAGTCTGCCGAGGTGAATTCCCCCGACTCGTAGCGGTGGAGGATGTCTTTGCGGTATTCGTCGCTTTTTCCGCGCTCATAGGGTTTCTGGATACACCGCCCTGCGGGGGTGTAGTATTTCGATACGGTAAGGCGTATCATGGAGCCGTCGGGGAAGGGGAAAGGTCTCTGCACCAATCCCTTGCCGAATGTGCGGCGACCAACTATCACTCCCCGGTCGTGGTCCTGGATTGCCCCGGCGGTGATTTCGCTGGCGGAGGCTGAGTACTGGTTGACCAGCACCACCACGCGGCCGTCTTTGAATTCCCCGTCACGGTCGGTGGCGTAGAAATGCGAGCCCATCGAGGGTGACTTGGTGTAGACCACAAGGTCGTCGCGGTTGAGGAACCTGGCTCCCAGGTCGATGGCGGAGCCGAGGAGGCCGCCGCCGTTGTCCTGCAGGTCGAGCACGAGGTTCTTCATCCCCTGCTTGCGCAGCTTGGCCATAGCCTCTGAAATCTCCTGGGGGGTCGACTCGGCGAAGCGTGACAGGCGGATGTAGCCGGTGGCGGGGTCGGCCATATAGGCCGCGTCGATGCTGTAGACGGGGATGTCGTCGCGCACCACGAGGAAGTCGATCGGCTCGGCCACACCTTTGCGGAGTATCTTGAGGTTGACGGGGGTGCCTTTTGGCCCGCGCAGAATCTTGATTACGCTCGAGTTGGGGCGTTTGACGCCTGAGATTATCGAGTCGTCGGCCTGGATGAGGCGGTCGCCGGGGAGGATTCCGACTTTCTCTGAGGGGCCTCCGGAGGTTGTCTGGATTACATACAGGGTGTCGTTGAGCATGTTGAACTGTATGCCGATTCCGGAGAAGTTGCCGTCGAGCGGGGTTGTCAGCTCCTTGGTTTCCTCAGGGTCGGAGTATGTCGAGTGGGGGTCGAGGGTCTGGAGCATCGCTTTGATGGCCTCCTCGGCGAGCTGGTCGGTGTTGACGGTGTCGACATAACACTGCTCGATTATCTTCTCGGCCTGCGCTATTTTGTTGGCGGCGGGCATCTTCAGGGGGCCGCTTCCGTTTAGAAACGAGAAGAGGTCGCTCTGGGCAGATATGGAGAAGGTGAGGCAGGCGACGGCCAGGGCCGTCAGCAGTATGGGGAATTTTTTCATTTTCTTCGTTTTTGGCTTAGGGGTGGAAATATCCTCGCAGGGGGTGTGGCCGGGGGCTGCCAGTTAAGGGAGGAACCGGCTGTAAGGGGCGCCGAACCGGGCGAGTTCCCTCACCAGGGATGAGCTTACGGCGGCAAGTTCGGGAATGGAGGGTATGAGAATCGTCTCCAGCCAACCGCCGGTCAGCAACCGGTTGGCGTCGGCCATGTTGCGCTCATACTCGAAGTCGGCGACCGACCTGACCCCCCGCAGGAGATAGCGCGCGCCTTTCTCGCGGGCGAAGTCTGAGGCCAGCCCGTGGAAACTCCCGACCGTGACCCTGGGGTCGTCGGCGTAGATGGCCCGGATGGCCGAGATGCGCTCTTCGAGGGGCATCCACGGGGTTTTGGCCGAGTTTATCCCCAGGCCGATGACGATGGCGTCGAAGAGGGGGAGCGCCCGGTCGACAATCGACTTGTGGCCGATTGTGAAGGGGTCGAACGACCCGGCGAAGAGAGCCACCCGGGGTCGGGCGTCGGTTTCTGGTCTTGAAGAGTCCATTCCTATGTTTGACTCGCTGAAAAGCCTAAAGTAAAGTCTGAATAATTCTTAAAACATGGCCGTGACGGGGGGCGTCTGCCTGTTGTCTGTTCAGGAAATCTCGGAGTCATCCTCGACCACGAGGTTGTCGATGATGAAGTTCTGGCGTTCGGAGGTGTTCTTGCCCATGTAGAACTCGAGCAGCTCCGAGACGGCGTCTTCCTTCCTGAGGGTCACGCGGTCGAGGCGCATGTCAGGCCCGATGAAGTCGCGGAACTCGTCGGCGGAGATTTCGCCGAGACCCTTGAAGCGGGTGATTTCGGCGTGGCTGCCGAATCGGGCTATCGCGTCGATGCGCTCCTGGTCGGTGTAGCAGTAATATGAGTCTTTGGTCTCCTGGGTCTCCTCCTCGACGTTCTTGCGGCGGGATTTCTTTTTTGCCCCGTTGCGGCGGGTGGCGCGGTCGTCGCGCACTCGGAACAGGGGGGTCTGCAACACGTAGACGTGTCCTTTCTTCACCAGGTCGGGGAAGAACTGGAGGAAGAAGGTCAGCAGCAGCAGGCGGATGTGCATGCCGTCGACGTCGGCATCGGTGGCGATGATGACGTTGTTGTAGCGCAGCCCGTCTATCCCCTCCTCGATGTTGAGGGCGGCCTGCAGGAGGTTGAATTCCTCATTCTCGTAGACCACCTTGCGGGTCATCCCGAAGGAGTTGAGGGGTTTTCCGCGCAGCGAGAACACCGCCTGGGTCTCGACGTCGCGGATTTTGGTGATTGAGCCTGAGGCGGAGTCACCCTCGGTCAGGAAGATGCTAGACGCGAGCTTCTTCTTCTCAAGCTCCTGGGCCTTCTCCTCATCCTTGTAGTTGTTGGGGTCGTTGAGGTGGACGCGGCAGTCGCGCAGCTTCGAGTTGTGGAGGTTGACTTTCTTGGCGCGCTCGCGGGCCTGGCGGGTGATTCCGGCCATGGCCTTGCGGGCCTGTTCGCTCTCCTGGATCTTGCGCAGGATTATGTTGGCTGTGTCAAGGTTCTTGTGGAGGAAATTGTCAAGCTCCTTCTTGAGGAAGTCGCCGACGAATTTCGCCACCGTCGGGCCGTCGGGCCCCATGTCGCGTGAGCCGAGCTTTGTCTTGGTCTGCGACTCGAACTCGGGGTTCTCCACCTTTATGGCGATTGCGGCCACCATGCCGGTGCGGATGTCGGAGTACTCGAAGTTCTTCGCGAAGTAATCCTTCATCGTGCGGCTGACAGCCTCCTTGAAGGCCGCCAGGTGGGTTCCCCCCTGGGTGGTGAACTGGCCGTTGACGAATGAGTAGTATTCCTCGCCATACTGGTTGGCGTGGGTGATGGCCACTTCGATGTCCTGGCCGCGCAGGTGGATGATGGGATAGAGGGGATCTTTCGTGAGGTTGGCTTTCAGCAGGTCGAGCAGTCCGTTGCGGCTGTAGTGCCTCTTGCCGTTGAGGTAGATTTCAAGGCCGGTGTTGAGGTAGGTGTAGTTCTTCACCATCGCCAGTATGAAGTCGATGTTGAAGTTGTAGCCTTTGAACAGCTCGGCGTCGGGGGTGAACTGCACGAATGTGCCGTTTGGTTCCTCGGTGGGGAAGTCGGGGGTCTCGGTCAGCAGCTCCGCGCGGCAGAATTCGGCCCTGCGGGCCATGCCGTCGCGGTTCGCCTGGATGATGAAGGATGAGCTGAGGGCGTTGACCGCCTTGATGCCCACGCCGTTGAGGCCGACCGATTTCTTGAAAGCCTTGTTGTCATACTTGGCGCCCGTGTTGATGATCGAGGCGACATCGACGAGTTTCCCCAGGGGAATGCCTCGCCCGTAGTCCCTGACTGTGACGGTGGTCTCGGTGACATCTATCGACACCTGGCGGCCGTAGCCCATCATGTATTCGTCGATGGCGTTGTCGAGCACCTCCTTTATCAGTACATAGATTCCGTCGTCACTCTTCGAACCGTCGCCGAGCTTGCCTATATACATGCCCGGACGGAGCCTTATGTGCTCCCTCCAGTCAAGGGTCTTGATTTCATCTTCGGTGTAGGTTGCTTCAACCCGGGGCTGCTCCCCGAAAGGAAGCGCCGGGTCGAGGGCGGCGGAGTTGTCTTCAGTCATGGCATATGGGGGTGGTTTTCTTGCCCCTATGCAAAATTACGAAATCCGCCCCAAATAAACAAACCTTTCTGTTCCGGGGGCTTTCCCGGGCTGCCGTGGGGGATGGATGGCCGGGTGGCTGTCTCGCCGTGGCTGGGCGTCATACCCAGGGGAAGGGGGTGATGAGGTCGACGTCTGTGTCGCCGGTGAACATCGCTATCGACAGCCATATCAGCAGGAGGATGATGAGCACCCCCACGCCTATCCACATCCAGAAGCTGCCGTTGCGTTTTTTCGTGCGCGGCTCATGTTCGGGAGGGATGAATCCGGGGTCGGTCTGGCGGATTTCGGCGATTTTGGCCTCGCGCTCTTTCTCGCGGCGCGTTTCTCTGCGGGTCTCGCTTTCAGTCTTGTATTCCATAGTCTGCTTTGTTTGGTTTGACATTTATTAAATCTAAACGCGCGGGGAGGGGAAATGGTTGGAGAGGAGGATGGGAATGAAGGGTGAGCCGGGAGTAATGGGAGTAATGGGAGTTTTGGGAGTAATGGGAGTAATGGGGGTAATGGGGGTAATG
>CAMWVQ010000048.1 GCA_947177635.1 uncultured Porphyromonadaceae bacterium
ACCGGACAGCGGAGAGAGAGACCAGGCGGGGGATGGCGTCGGCTGTCGGGCCGTCGAAAACTACGGAGCCGTGGTCGAGGAGGATTGAGCGGGGACAGATGTCTCGGGCGAGGTCGAGATTGTGGGTGGCCAGCAACATTGCGTGGGGGAGCTTCCTCAGCAGGTTCGCCAGGGTGATCCTGCCCCTGAGGTCGAGATATGAGGTCGGCTCGTCAAGGACAAGGATGGATGGCTCCATCGAGAGGACTGTCGCGATGGCCACCATACGGCGTTCCCCTCCCGACAGGCGCGTTGTCGGGCGTTCAATCAGATGCGACGCGCCGATTGCCTCCAACGCCTCCCTGACCCGGCGGTCGACCTCCTCTTCGGGAAGTTTCATCATCTGCGGCCCGAAGGCCACGTCGGCATACACCGTGGGGGAGAAAAGCTGGTCGTCGGCGTTCTGGAAAACCATCCCCACCTTGCGGCGCGCCTCCGCCACTGTTTTCTTTGTGAGCTGAATGCCGTCGACCTCGACAGAGCCAGATGTGGGAGACAACAGGCCGTTGGTCTGCAGGAGCAGCGTCGATTTGCCCGCGCCGTTGAGTCCGAGCAACGCCACTTTCTCCCCCCTCCCTATCGAGAAGGTGACACCACGCAACGCCTCCTCCCCCTCTGAGGCGGGATAGGAATAACGCAGGTTTGAAAATTTCAATGCTTCAGACATAAGTGACGTTTTTATTCAGGCTCATCCGAAAAATATCGCCGAGAGGTTGAAGTATCTGAGACAGAATATCACCCCTCCCCATATTAACAGAAAAACCGTGGAATTGGTTTCCCACCCCATAGCCTTGCCACCTCTGACATACACCGGAGGCAAAGTGCCATCGAATCCGCGCGCCACCATAGCCCGGTTGACCCGTTCCCCCCGGTCGACAGTGCGCAGCAGCAACTGACCGATGAACGGCCCCCAATCCCTGACCGGATAGTTCCTCCGGCCGTAGCCACGCGACAGACGGGCACGGTGCATCGTCACCGCCTCCTCACCGAGCGTCTGCATATAACGGCTGACCATCATCAGCTGGGTCACCATCATGGAGGGGAGGCCGAAACGCCCAAGCGCGCGGCATACCCCGTTGAATCCGCAGGTGTACACCAGCAGCAGAACCGCCTGAACCGACAGCAGCCCGCGGATGACTATCGACAGGAACGAAATCCATCCGGCCGAGATGTCGACACCACAGACTGTCATCGCAACCCGATGGTCAAACAGGGGGTTCATCACCCCGACAAACAGGATGAACGGCAATGTCACCAACGACTTGCGGAACACCTTCGAATAGGTGACATGGCTCAGGGGGGCCATCACCACAGGATATGCGGCGAACCATATCAGCATCCCCAGGTCAAGCACCGGAACGGAGAGCATCGCAACGATATAGCCGACGGCCACAAGCAACAATGCCCTGGGGTCGATATCGCTGAGATGGTTTCTTGTCGAGACTCCATCACCGAGCAGCGGGTTGGGTAGGCGCACGCTCATATCCTGCCGAAATCATTTATCCTTGACCCTGACCTTCTCCGCGACAGGCTGACGGCGGTCGACGCGGCGTGATATGAGAGAGGTCAACGCCCACAGCAGCACAATCACCATCAAGGCCCCTACGATGCCTGAAAATGAGTTGACGTAATCGGGCATTATGGCGGTCGGAGGGGTCAGCGATCCCATGTCGACATTTCCGGCCACTTTGGCGATGGACCATTCGAGTCCGTCGGGGTCTCCGCTGGCAATCCAAACATAACATACGCCGAGCACAATGGCTGCCGCGCCGAAGCAGGCAAGCACCGGCCACAGGCGCTTCCGCTTATGTTCCCCGGAGGATGCGACCGACGGACTCGGCACAAGCAGGTCGGGACGGGAAGCCCCGACAAACGACAGCACCGCACCGGTGGCAAGTCCTTCGCCAAGCCCGATGACAATATGGATTGGCAACATGAACATCAGGAAGGTGGAGAGAGGGAGGGCGGTGATGCCCGACGCCTCGGTCTCCATCGTAACCAGGAACGCGCCGGCCTCCAGGCCGACCGTGCATGCCACGGCCGACGCCAGCATCAGCCGCCACGGCCTGGTGGAGGTTCCGGCGATAGGCTTGTATATGAATGGGTAAGCCAACAGCGTGGAGACCGCTGCCATGTTTATGATGTTGCAGCCGAGGGCGAGCATACCCCCGTCGGCGAAAACCAGGCATTGTATTATCAGCACCGAACATATCGTCAGGAATGCGGCCCAAGGCCCGACAAGGGCGGCCACCAGCACCCCGCCGATGATGTGTCCGCTCGAGCCGGTGCCGGGGATGGCGAAATTTATCATCTGGGCGGCGAAGACAAACGCCCCCAACACCCCCATCAGGGGAATCAGCGAGGGGCGGGAATCTTTCCTCACCTGGCGCGAGGCAACGGCGAGCAGCGCAACGGCGGCCACACCGGCGGTTATCGCCACGGGAGGAGAGACAAGAGCATCAGCCATATGCATAGGGCAGAGAATTTGATTTTTTGTTTGACATTTAGATTAAAACATACGGGAGTCACTGTTGGTTTTTCGGACGGAAAGCAACCGCCACGACAGCTCCGAGAACCTGCACCGCTATCGACACGGCCAGCAGCACCTCTATGCCGCCCCATTTGAGGAGCATCGGCATGAAGAACACCCCGAGGACAGCTCCGACCTTGCCCAGCATCGCGGCGATGCCGGTGCCGGTGCTTCTGACCTCGACGGGGAACACCTGCGACGGGAGGATGAAGGTAATCAGGTGAGGCCCGGCGTTGAGAAACACCTCGAAGATTATGAAACCGACAACCGAAACCCACAGCGGCAAGTGGAGGCAATAGGCGGCAAGGAGCAGCCCAAGTCCACCTCCGCATATGATGAAGCCGCCGGCGAGCATGCCGATATGGTTGAGCTTCCTGAGCAACAGCAGCCCGATGGCGAAACCGGGGAGGATGAAGAAGTTGATAATCGCGGTCATCTCCACCGAATTCATCACCTTGGCTATACCGGTCTCGCTGCCTCTCTCTATGCCGAGGGCCATCACAAGCACCGGAAGGAAAACCCCGAAGCCGTAGACCCCGAGTCCTTCGCAGGCCCACGGCACGCCGGTCAATATGACACGTCGCAGATTGCGCCCCTTGAACATATCGAGGTATGACACCTTTTCAGACGGGATGGCCGGGGCCGGAGGAGCCGGAACCGTCACCGCCTCTCCGAGCAGCTTCCTGGCGGCTGCGGCGGCGGCTTCAGGATGCCCCTTCCCCATAAGCCACTCAGGCGACTCGGTGAAGTTGAGTCTCAGCAGGAAGGCCACACCTCCCATCGCTATCACAATCCACATCATACGGTTCCACACCGCCGCGTGGGGATACCCTTTCAGTACACCCCAGCATATGACCGCCGCCAGTATGAACCCGACAGCGCATGTGCCTTTAGCCACCCCGACCATGAAAATCTTCCACCTGTCGGGCATAATCTCCGAGATATAGGAGGAGTCGAGACTGTAGCCTCCCCCTACCCCGAATCCCGCCAGGAAGAGTCCGGGCAGAATCCAGGGCCGGGTTGGGAACAGCACCACCATAAGGCTTCCGGCGATGATAATCAGCGGACAGCTCCTGAACCAGGCAAGGTAGCCCTGACGGTCGGCCACATAACCGACCACCGTCGAGCCGATGGCTATACCTATCAAGGCTATCGCCCCCATTATCCCCTGCATGAACGAGGTGAGCCCCTTGGCCGACGCGAGCTGAATCATCGGTATCATCACCCCGACCACCGTCGAGAGCGCGGCTCCGATAATCTGCTCCATCGATCCGGCCAGCAACACTTTGTAATGCCCCTTGGTCAGCGGCATCGTTGCCATGTCAGGAAGGGATGCGTTCCGAGTCTGATTCATCTGTTTCATAGCGTTCTAACCGAATATCAGTTGTCGTTACCCTGTGTCTGGTCGTCACCCATCGACTCCTGGTAATCCCTCCAGGCGGTCTTGGCCGAAATCCGCTTGTTGTCGAGACGGTAGAGGGGCAAGAGGAAGAGCCACGTGGCGACACAGAAGGGGCCGGTCAGGGTAGGTATGCCCCAGTTCTTGAACATCACATCCATGGCCGCCTGGATGAAGAATGTCGCGATGACAGCCGCCACAGTCCAGAGTGCCGATTTCCAGGCAGGCTTGAAGAATGTGCAGCCGAAAGCTATACCGGTCAGCACCGGCGAGAAACCGAAGAGTCCCGCGCTGATGTCTGACGGGTCAGCCTTGAAAAGGATGGCAAGCGCCAGGGAGATTGCCGATGCCGCCATGGCCCAGAACGCCGCCCAACGGCTGCACACAGCCAACGCGACAATGAAAAACACGCCGGTCACCCAGGAGTCGACCAGGAACACCTGTGCTATACCTTTCAGCCAGTATACCACGAGGTGGCCGAACCCCGTGTCGAGTGTGTAGGAGAAGCTCTCCTCCATCACAGGTTTCGACAGTCCGGAAGGATCGAGCCCCTGGAGTATCCCGGCGGCCAGGAGGAAAACCCAGGTGGTGAACACAAACGGGAATGTAAGCGAGTTGACCTTCCAGGGAGCCATCACATTGTTGAACGCCCGGCGCACCCATGTCGAGAACAGCGAGCAGAATACAAGACACATCCACATCAGCCATGTGTTGGCAAGGAAGGTAGGGAAGGCACACCCGACAAGCACGCCGTTGAATCCCCACAACCCCGCGGCACCGTCAGAGGGCTTCTCCCCCATCATGTAGCCGCCAAGCACTGAAGCGGCCGCACCGACGACCGCCCCCCATGCAACCTGGGGCATATGGCATTCATATGACCCCCAGAAAATGCCTGCGAGAAAAAGCAGTCCAGTCCATGCCGACTCCTGGAACATAACCTGCCCGATTCCCCTGAAATAGGTCCGGGCAGTATCTTTCAACAATGTTAGACTCATAATCATACAGAATTGTTAGTTGTAGAATCATCTCCAGGGAAATTCCGCAGGAAGAGGCACCCCCTTGACAGCCTTGCGGACATTGGAACAGAAGTCCCTGACCTCCGCTTTCACCGGCCCGGTCTCGCGGCCAAGCACCTTGAAGAGCAGTCCGGCATCATTGGGGAGATGGGTGATGCCGGCCGACACATGGGTATCCCGGTTGATAAACGCCGAGGTCGCCTCATATATCTCCCGGGCCTTGTCGGGAGGAGTCAGCACCACGACATTGGCAAAGATGTCATAACCGTGCATGATGCCGACATCCCTCAGGGAAGCGTTGGAGGGGTCGATTATGAATTTCTCCCGGAACAGCTGTCTGCCATCGGGCCGTTCCCCGTGGGTGCATACCGAAAGGATGTCGTAGCAGAACATCTCCCCATCCTTGTAATACTTCCGTCCACCCATGAACACCTCGGAATAAAACACCGTGGCCGTGGGGTGGATTACCATCCTGGTGTCCGAGATGAAGCGCGTGTGGCGGCAAGGAATCACCGGTTCGGGGAGGAATTCAAGGTATCCCCCCTCCTCAACCGTGATGACCTGCGACAATCCGGAGTAATTGTCTTTCATCTCGGCCAGCTTTGTTGCCGCGCCGGTCGAGACAAACGCCATCGCGTCCTTGCGGACAGTGATGTTCTGGGTGTAACGGTCACCGTCGATGTTGGGGCCGCCCGATGAGAGGATGTAGACACAAGGCATCCCCGGCAACTCCTCATCGAAATAGAGTTCCTGCTGCACGATAAGCGGCGCCCTGCGGTCAAGCTCACGCAGGATTGATTTACCCGACGCGTCAAGCTCGAATCCGAGGTTGAGGTATCCGTGCTTGCCGGGCGCGCCGACATACATCGCCCTCGGAGGAGTAAGGTAAGGGGCCATCTCCGGCGCATCGTCGAAACTGACGACCGGCATATCGGAATATTCACGTTTCACTTCCTTCATCGGACAAAAGTTTTTCAGATTACTTAAGTAACTGGTCGAACAGTTACTTAAGTAACTGGTCGAAATTATTTTAATGTTTGTTCGAGTAAAATTTTTAGAAGATTTTTCTCGATGAAGAGGGAGTGTAGCGAGCTACACGACTGATGAAGAGAGGAAAAGATTCAAAAATTTTACCGAAGAAACATTGAAATAAGATGACCGGTAAATATAAAATAATTTCGAACAGTTACTTATTCGTATTACTTTTTATCAAACAGAGCCATCTTGTGGATAAGCTCTATAAGTTCGTCGATACCCTCCCCGGTCATCGAGTTGGTGAACACGAAGGGCTTGCCGGGACGCATCAGCTTCGAATCGTGATCCATCACTTCAAGGGACGCGCCGACATAAGGGGCGAGGTCGGTCTTGTTGATTACCAGGATGTCACTCTGCGAGATGCCGGGCCCATCCTTGCGGGGAATCTTGTCGCCTGCGGCCACATCAATCACGTAGATGAAGAAATCGACCAGCGCCGGGGAGAAGGTCAGCGTCAGGTTGTCACCTCCCGACTCGATGAACACGATGTCGGCGTCAGGGAACTTCGCCTCCATCTCCTCGACTGCAGCGATGTTCATCGAGGGGTCTTCGCGGACGGCGGTATGGGGGCACGCTCCGGTCTCCACACCAATGATCCGCTCCTCGGCAAGCACCCCCTTTAGGATTTTGCGGACATGCTTGGCATCCTCGGTGGTCACGATGTCGTTGGTGATAATCAGCACCTTGTATCCCTTGTCGATGAGGCGCGGGGTTATGGCTTCAATCAGGGAGGTCTTTCCCGATCCGACGGGGCCTCCGATTCCGATTCTACAAGTACTCATATTGTTTGTCGTGTATGTAAACAGTTTGAAAATCAGGTGAGCGGATGTCAGCTCATAAACATTCTCATGTTGCCCTTCTCGTGGAGCGAAGCGAAAATGTCGGCCTCAGGCACAAACGCGTTCATGTCCTCGACTCTCATCACGCGGGCTTTGGCATAAAGACGGGGCACATCCTCCGACAGGCGGAAAAGTATCTCCTGGGTGTCGAAATGGGAGACTCTCACACAGCGCAGGGCCGCGCCAAGCACCATGTTTATCACCCCATACTGGTGGGAGGCGAACAGCTCCTCCTCGGTCAGCCCCTCTGCGGCGAAAGCAAGCCCCTGCGCCACCGGGAAACTGCCCGGCGTCAGCTCCTCCTTTATGTCGCGGTGCCATAGCGAGATTATCCGGTTCCCGGGATAAAACTTCTCTGACAGCTCGGCCATCTTGCGCCCCATACGCTGGAGCATCGTGCGGGCCTCGTCGTTCATCTTGAAGAGCATCAGCTGACTGTCGACCTCCTCTACCCCGCGAAGGTTGTTTTTCATCGCCTCGCGGTAAGCCAGAAGGGCCGCAACCCCGTCGGAAAACGCCCCCTGGAGGGCCACCGAACGGGCATATTGCTCAAGAGTCGCGGCATCGTGAACCATCCCCTCATAGGCGGCAGTCTCAAGTCCGTTTGAGAAAGAGAATGTGCCGACGGGGAAGGTGGAGTCGGTCATCTGCAGCAAGCGCATTACTTTCATAAGTCAAAATTTATAATTCATAATTCACAATTCACGACAAGATGGTGGGCAAAGGCAATTCTCACTTAACTCCCGGCGTCAATCGTGAATTATGAATTGAGGGGGTCAATGATGATGGTGGTGGTGGTGGTGATGGTGTTCGATGTCGGTGTTGTCGTGGCCCGCTCCGCCGAAAAGGCGGCGCAGCTCACCGGGGGCCAGGAAAGGTATGATGTCTTTCCCCTCCTGGAAGTCATAAGAGATATGGTCGATGTTGTGGGTCTCCATAACCGCCAGCATCACCTTCTTGTCTACCGTCAGCGGCACATACACCTTCGTGCCCTTCACCACCGCGGGCCAGTGCTGGTTGCCGATGGCGTGGCCAAGCTCCACACTTATGCGGATTACATCCTCGGCGGGGAGGGATGAGAGTTTCGACAGGTCGATGACCAGTACGTTGTTGAGGTCGAGGCGCAAGACGGCGGCCTCCCCCTTTTCGGGATTATAGGCGATGATGTCTCCGTCGGCAATCCTCGACCCGCGTTTCAAAGCCACGGGGTATTCCGTCCCGTGGTCACCTTTGGCGAGGAAGCGGCTCTTCTGGGCAGTCCACTGGTCGAGGAAAACAGTCTCGACATGGCAATCGTCGAGGCGGGAGGCCCATTCAGGCTGATGAACATTACCGATTACTTCTGTAATAACATCCATTTCTTATCTATTTGGGTAAATAAACAGTTGAAAAATCTTTGTCATCGAACCCGAAGGTTCAATATTAAAACAACTCCACCGCGAAATAGTTGTCACCCCCGCGACAGAAAAAACCGCGTATCCGGCGGAATCAGCGTGAGACCCTTGTTGAAAGAGTCGCTCACGCTGATTCCGCCGGACACGCGGTTTTTTAGCGGAAGATATGTGATTCTCCGGTTACCTGATGGAGAGCTTCAGCGCGCGGGCAGTGCCGTCGGTGAAGACAACCTCGAAGATGTGGAAGCCGGGCTCCAGGCGCATGCTCGCCTCAGAGAGTCCCATCGCGTCGACACCGTCGACTGCGTTGCCCTGCAGGTCATAAACAAGCAGGCGCGAAATAGAGGCCCCGGGGCAGCTGGCGGTAACCAGTCCGTTGCTGATGGTCACGGTCAGGGAGGTGTCGGCAAGCGAGGGGGTGTCAACGCCTGACACAGTCGGGTCGACGTAGGTCTCCATACAGTCAGGCACACCATTGTTGTCGGCGTCGCCACGTGTGCAGATGCCATAGAACTTCTGGGTGTCGGCCACTCCGGCGATTCCGGCAATCTCAAGCTCAATCTGGTCGAACGGAGCTGTGGGAGCGAAGTAAAGCACCCGCTTGTCGCCCGAACCGGCAACCTTGACATCCGCCACATTCCAGTTGGCGAACTCATCGGTCACTGTCGGGTCGTCGTTCGCGGCGGCGCGGGAAACGGCAGTCTCGCGGGCAGAATCGTGGAGGCGCACAGTCAGCCAGTCACCGGCCTTGATTCCGGCCAGGAGGGTTCGCTCGTCGATGATGATGCCGACATTGTTGGAGGTGTGAACGCGGCGTCCGAGATCAACCAGCACCTTCACTCCGTTACCTACCGATACCGAGTTCTGGACGGCCATGTAGCTGTCGTAGCTGTCATCCACGAGATAGCTGACGTTGTTGACAAACTGAGCCACATTGACCGCGCCGGCCTGGAGGGGGATGGCCGAAGCGCTGACATTGACAAGCTCGCCGTTACATCCCAGCAGGGAGTTGCAGGGAGAGTCAGCCTCGCTGACAAAGGGGTAGAATATCTTGATGTTGGAGATGTTGAGCTTCAGCACACCGCTTGTCCAGAGCTGTATCTCATCGACCATATGACCGGCAGGCACCTCGATTGAATAACGCATCTTGGTGGTCTTGCTGGTGCCGATGGCCTGCACGGAGACGGTGTTTGACTCATCCACAATATGACGGTAGACCTCCTCACCCTTGTAGTAGCAACGAATCTGGAGGAACTCCAGGGCCTTCACGTTAAGGCCGTCGACACTCTCCTCGACAACGAATCCCATACGGGTGGCCTCGGTGCCGTCGCTGATGACA
The DNA here is from genome assembly GCA_947177635.1 of uncultured Porphyromonadaceae bacterium. GTDB lineage: Bacteria > Bacteroidota > Bacteroidia > Bacteroidales > Muribaculaceae > UBA7173. The sequence continues at coordinate 9,592 of CAMWVQ010000048.1, forward strand.
TCATCCGTGGCGGCGCATTTAACACCGGTGATGCAGATGTTGTCGGCAATCGACAGGCCGCCGATATAGAGGGCATAGTTGTTGATGTCCTTGTCCACGAGGTTGGCGGTGTCTTTTATGTCGCTTATCGACAGCAGCGAACCGCTCGAATCATAAACCTTGTCGGAGACGGCGAAACGGTTCTCGCCGGGAGCGTTGACCAGCGGGTCGGCGCAAGCCTCCTGGCCGGGATTGTCGGTGTCGGCATATTCATCGTAATGGATTTTCACGATGCCGCCGCAATTCTCGTGGCCCTCGCCAAGCACATTCAGACGGGCCACATATACACCCTTGGTGTCAATGTAAGAAAGCATTCCGTCATCCACAGACAGCGACGCCGACGAGCCCTCGGGCTTCTCAATCAGCTCCCATTCGATGGGGAGGTCGAGGGGATTGTGGAACGAAATCTGGTGGGAAGTTGTTCCACGGGCCAGGTAGATGTCTGACGAATAGGCGATGTCGCAACGGTGGTTCTGCGTGGGAGGCTCCTTTACATAGGCGTAATTGATGGTGGTCACCCCGGCATTGACTTTAAGTCCTGCACCCATGAAAAGTTTCGCTCCCGAGAAAGGTTTCGTGGAAACTGCCGACAGCCATTGCTCCTTGCCGCCCGCAAGAGTCACATCAAGCACACCGGCGTCAAGTATGATTCTTTCGGTTGCCACATACTCTCGCTTACCTGCAAGCTTAGCGTCATAATCGAGTCCGTAAAACTCTATGTAGCTTCCGTTGCCGACACCCAGCTCCAGAAGGCTGCCTGAACGGACATCGAAACCCACTTCAGTGCCTGCGGGAAATACCTCTTCCCCCTCAGCTGTGGCATCCACTACATGGAACTCCGCCGAACCCTTGCATCCGATAGCCAGCAGAAACTCGGTCAAAGCACCCTCTTCGGGGTCTTCTATGAAGTTATGGTATGTACCTACCGAACCAGGAATGGAACCCATCACTTCGCAATAATCAAGCGACAGTTCACGCCCGGTAAGCTTGTTGTATTTGGTTATACCTCCTTCATGCTCGACCTTGTTGATAATACCGGTGGTCCAGTCGCGGTTCATTTTATGACGGGCGGGGGCACCTGCGAAAGCGTATTTAACCATAAGGTCGCTGGTCACCTCAAGCTGCACACCTCCGGCCATATTGAGGGAAATCTCGTCGAAAATGTCGGGAGCCTCGGCGCTGAGGGTCATCACACCATCCTTTGTGCCGATGTTAACCAGCGAGAGGGTAAGACCGGATGCCTCCTGACCCTCCTTAACCGGAACGGTCTTGATCAGCTTCCCGTCGCGGTAGAAGCCGATGGCCATCGCCTTGATGATGTTGAGCGAAAGCGTTGAGGAACCGCTCGCTACGACACAGAAACCGGCTGTGGTTCCCTTGGCGTAATAGTTTCTGGAATCACGGATTGTAATCAGGGGGTCTACCGTCACCTTGGCGGCAACTCCCTTGGCGATAGTCGCCACATTGGTCAGGTCGTCATCGACCACATTCTCCATGTCGATATAGGCATTGGCCACACCGACACTGTTGATCAGGCGGTTGACAAAACACCCTTCACCGGTGAAAGCGTGGGAATTGCCGAGATAGCCCACGGTGAAACCATCGGGAGTAGTCACGCCATTGATTGTCTGGTCTAAGTCCTGGTAGATTGGCCTCCTGCTATCGAGGGTCTCCACCACAGCGGGGTCATCAAAAAATCCCGGATAAATGCTTGAAATGCTGATTCCGTCTTGCGCACAAATCGGATTGGCCACGCATACGAACGCGGTCAACGGTATCATCCATTTGTTCATAGATAATTGCTAATTAGATAGAATAAATTGGTCCTATGTGGAAAATTGCGGCGCAAATTTCGGAAAAAATCCCCTATTTACCCCCCCCCATTTGTTAAAATACGTTAACGCTTTGTAGCCGTTTTAGCACTATCCCATTTCATCAATGATTAATTCACACAAAATCAAGCCCGTAGACAGGAATTTGTCAGCGGGCTTGATTAAATGTCGGGTCATCCCGAGCGATGTCGGGCGATGGAATGGCCTGGAGCCAGGTCAACTGAACCAGTAGAGCTGGCCGAGGGAAAGTTCCTTGGCGGGAGGCACTGTGGCCAGCACTCCGTCGACATAGACATTGAATGTCTCGGGATCGACCTCAATCTGAGGTGTCGCGCCGTTGAGCACCATATCGGCCTTGGTGAGCTGGCGGGTGCCGTGGACGGGATAGAAGATGTTGTCTGTGCCGACACGCTTCTGCACCCCGTTATCATACCCGGCCCTGGAGACGAAACGCAGGCAGGTCTCAGGCATTGCCTTCCCGAAGGCACCATACATAGGCCGCATTATCTTGGGCTGAGGTGTCGGCAGCGAGGCGTTTGGGTCACCCATGTTGGCCCAGTTGATAAGACCACCTTTGATTACCATCTTGGGCTTGGTTCCGAAGAATGCGGGTTCCCAAAGCACAAGGTCGGCCATCTTGCCGACGGCGATTGAGCCGAGCACGTCGGAGATACCGTAGGTGATGGCGGGGTTGAGGGTAATCTGGGCAAGGTAACGAAGCACGCGGAAGTTGTCGTTCTCGGTGGAGTCCTCTGGCAGCTTGCCGCGCACCTGCTTCATATAGGAAGCCATCTGGAAGGTACGCATGAATGACTCACCCACTCGTCCCATGGCCTGGGAGTCTGAAGAGACCATCGAGATGATGCCGAGGTCGTGGAAGATATTCTCGGCGGCCTGGGTCTCGGGGCGCACGCGGCTTTCGGCGAATGCCACATCAGACGGAATCGACGGGTTGAGGTTGTGGCATACCATGATCATGTCGAACAGCTCGGCCTGGGAGTTGATGCCGTAAGGAAGAGTCGGGTTGGTCGAGGAGGGAAGCACGTTGCTCATCGAGGCCACCTTCATGAGGTCGGGGGCATGGCCGCCGCCCGCACCCTCGGTGTGGTAGGTGTGGATGGTGCGGCCGTCGATGGCGGCGATGGTGTCTTCGACATATCCCGATTCATTCAGGGTGTCGGTATGGATGGCAACCTGCACGTCATACTGCTCGGCGGAGTCCATACAGGCGCGGATCGCGCCCATTGTCGAGCCCCAGTCTTCGTGAACCTTGAACCCGCATAGACCGGCCTCGATCTGTTCGTCGAGGGTCTTGCGGCAGGAGGAGTTGCCTTTCCCGAGGAAGCCCATGTTGATTGGCAGCCCTTCGGTGCTCTTGAGCATCATGTCGCTGTTCCATTTGCCTGAGGTGATTGTCGTACCGTTGGAGCCGTCTGTCGGGCCGATGCCGCCGCCGATGAGGGTGGTGATACCGTTGCTCAAGCAGTCATATGCCTGCTGCGGGCAAATCATATGGACGTGACCGTCGATGCCGGCAGCGGTCAGAATCAGATGCTCGCCGGAAATGGCGTCGGTCGAAGGGCCGGTGCAGAGCGTCGGGGTTACCCCCTCCATGATGTTGGGGTTGCCAGCCTTGCCGATGCCGGCGATTTTGCCGTCCTTCACTCCGACATCCGCCTTTATGACGCCAAGCAGCGGGTCGAGGATGGTGACGTTGGTGATGACCAGGTCGAGCGACCCGGCTTCGGAAGTAATCTCGTTGGCAGTGCCCATGCCGTCGCGCAGGGTCTTGCCACCTCCGTAGACGGTCTCGTCGCCGTAGACGCGGAGGTCTTTCTCAATCTGTATGTAGAGGTCTGTGTTGGCAAGACGAATCTTGTCACCCACGGTAGGGCCGAACAGATTGTTGTTCTCTTGTCTTGATATAGTTGCCATTTCGTTTTCTGGTTTGAGGTTGGTGTGAGGCAGTCGTCTGGCCTGCCGAGGTTACTGCCTGGGGCTGTCACCCGAGGTGAACTGCGGGGCGTCGGTCTCTTCGGGAGACGACTTGAACTGGTATTCATTCATCAGCCCGACAGCGCGGAGATACTTGGGATAGTAGGTCGGAGTGTCCTCTCCTCCGGTGTAACCGTCGACAAGGTTGTTGAAGCCGATCACGCGGCGCTTGCCCCAGTAAGTGACAAGCTCCACCTCCTTCTCGTCGCCAGGCTCGAAACGTACAGCCGTGGTGGCGGGGATGTTGAGATGGTAGCCGTAAGCTTTCGGACGGTCGAACTCGAGATACCTGTTCACCTCGAAGAAATGGAAGTGAGAGCCAACCTGCACGGGACGGTCGCCTGTGTTTCGCACCTTAAGGGTGACTGTGCGTCTGTTGACGTTATACTCGATGGGGGTGTCGGCGAGAATCACACCGCCGACGGGGACATACTCCTTCGGGGTGAACCCGGGAGTGTCGGGATATGCTATCTGGGGTTTCCCTTGGAAAACACCCATGGGGGTACCGTAACTGTCGGCAGTGGTCTGAGCGGTTGCGGGAGCCTTAGCAGCGGGGTTATCGTTGTTGCTCATTGCTTTTTGAATCTTAGTTACTTTTAAAGGTTTGTTGCGGAGAATCGCTCCCGGGTCACTTTATGGGGTGGTGGATGCTGACAAGGCGAGAGCCGTCGGTGAAGACCGCCTCCACCTGCAGAAGGTCGATCATGTCGGCGACACCCTCCATGACCTGCTCTTTCTTAAGGACATTGGCGGCGTCGTGCATGACCTCCTCCACGGTTTTACCTTCCCTGGCGCCTTCCAGGGCACAGGATGTGATATACGCTACCGATTCGGGATAATTCAGTTTCAATCCCTTGTTGAGTCTGCGTTCGGCAATCATTCCGAGCGACAGCAGTTTGAGCTTGTCAAGCTCTTTAGGTGTAAGATGCATAATTCAGGCGTTTTGGATGTTCCGTAAAACTTAACATCTTTTTAACGCCCCGGCGTCTGCTAAAGTTCTCCCTCTCCCCTCATTATTTCATTTACATTCTCTCCTTTTCGCGGTGGCTGTCAGTGATTGATGGCGAGCAGGTCGGCCACGACAAAGGTCGACCCGCCAACGAAAATGAGCGGCGACTCCTCGGGGCCGCAGTCTCTGGCAAGCTCACGAGCCTTGCGGCGCGCCTCCTCAATCGCGGCCATCACGGTCGGGGCGGTGACGCCCTGACGCCCGGCCTCCAGCCCCAGGGCGGCAAGCTCCTTCTCAGGCAAGGCGCGCGGCACCGACGCACGGGTGTAGATGATTTCTGCCCGTGACGGCACCATCGGGAGTATGTGGGATATGTCTTTGTCGTTGACAAAACCGAGAACAACCACCAACGGCCCCCGGTGGGCGTCGAGCTGCCTTGACAGATAACGCCATCCCCCCTCGTTATGACCGGTGTCGCAGACCACGGCGGGATTATCCCCCACCCTCATCCATCTGCCTGAAAGGCCTGTCAGCGACACCACGTCACGCAGGCCGGCGCTCACCGCACCGTCAGGGATTTCCACCCCGAGGCGGCGCAGCTCAACCAGCGCGGTGACTATGGTCTGCAGGTTACGTTCCTGGCAATACCCGGTAAGGCCGTACTCCACCCGTCCGAAGGGGGTGTCGGCCTCGATGGCCTCCTCGCGTCGCAGCGGGTTCCCGGCGGGGCGGATGTCATCGGCAAGGAGCAACTGACTGCCTGACATACGCGCTTTCTCCTCGAAGACAGCGCGGACATCCCCGGCCGACTCCCCGACCACACAGGGGACTCCGGGCTTGATGATTCCCGCTTTCTCTGAGGCGATTGCCGGGAGGGTGTCGCCAAGCTGGGCGGTGTGGTCGAATGATATGTTGGTTATCACCGACAGCAGCGGCGTGATGATGTTGGTGGAATCCAGACGGCCGCCAAGCCCCACCTCTATCACCGCGTAATCCACCCCGCGCCGGGCAAACCAGTCGAAGGCCATGACCGTGGTCAGCTCGAAGAATGACGGTTCGAGGCTCCGCCCCCTTCTCCCGGCGGAAGATGAGAGTTCGCGGAACCTGTCGACGAACGCTGTCACCTCCTCTTCGGGAATCATCTCGCCGTCAACCTTGATTCGTTCGCGGAAATCAAGGAGGTGGGGCGACGTGAACAGCCCGACGCGGTATCCGGCCGACTGCAACACGGCCGCGATTGAATGGGCGGTAGACCCTTTGCCGTTGGTACCGGCCACATGTATGCTTCGCAGCCCTTTGTGAGGGTCGCCGAACGCCTCGGCGAGGCGTGTCACAGTGTCAAGGCCCGGTTTGTAGGCTGCGGCCCCTATCTGCTGGAACTGCGGGGTCTGGCTGTAAAGGAATTCTATGGTTTCCCGGTAGGTGGACATGGCGGGGAATCTTGTTGGTGATGGTTGTGGTTACTGACAGGGGGGAGGGAGGTGTGGGAGCTTTCAACAATCAGTGAAGGCCTTAATAATATATGAGCAGCCCGGCTATCCCGGCGGCGATAATTACCAGTATTGGGTGTATCCGGGTGAAAAGCACGGTTGCCAAGGCGGCGATGGCAATCACAGTGGAGATTATGATGTCGGTGGTTTCGGTGCCGAAATTCTCCCCGTTCATCAGCAGCAGGGCGGCCGAGGCTATGAGGCCGATAACCACCGGACGCAACCCGGCGAATATGCCCCGTATGACGACGCTCTCCTTGTGGCGCGAGATGAAATGGCTCGTGTATGAGACCAGCAGGAATGAGGGAAGCACCACTACAAGGGTGCAGACCAGCGAACCGAGGACTCCCCACAGGGGGGAGTCATAACCGGCATGCAGAGGGGCCACATAACCGATATATGTAGCCGAGTTGATTCCAATCGGCCCGGGGGTCATCTGTGAAATGGCCACTATGTCGGTGAACATCTTCGGGGTAATCCACCCCGGCCCTACGATTTCCCTCTCGATAAGCGACAGCATCGCGTAGCCGCCGCCGAAACCGAACAGTCCTATTTTAAGGTAGCTCCAGATAAGTCTCAGGTATATCATAATTGCTCCTCCTTCTCTTTTTTGTCAAGTTCGGCTATTTCCTTGCGGGAGGCTGATTCGAGGTTGGCCATATGGAGCCGTCTCTCCTGGCGGCGCAACCATAGGTATCCCCCCAGGCCTCCCAGGATGACATACAGTATAGGGTTGGAGACCACCGGCCATTTCGACCATATCAGCAACGCCGCCAAAACCGGAATCCAGACTGTCTTCCAGCCGATTTTAGCAGCCTTGCCTGAGGTTATAACCGGAGCTACGATCAGGGCCACCACCGCCGGACGTATCCCGCTGAAGATGGCCGACACCACCCGGTTGTTCTGAATCAGGTCGGGGGTGAGGAAAATCGCGATAGCCAGTATTATGAAGAAACAGGGCATTATGGTGCCGAGGGCGGCGACCACGCTGCCGCGCATGCCCCTCAGGCGGTCGCCCACAGCCACCGAGATGTTGACCGCCAGGATGCCGGGCAAAGACTGCGCCACCGCCAGCAGGTCGAGGAATTCATCGCGGGGAATCCAACCGCGTTTCTCTACCACCTCCCTCTCGATAAGGGTAATCATCGCCCAGCCGCCCCCGAAGGTGAAGGCGCCAATCCTCGCGAATGTGCTGAACAGCTTCCGGTATATCCCCCTCTCGCTGTCGGGCATCTCTTGTTTTTTCTTTTCTTCTCTATCTCTTCTTTTTACGTCTGACATAGGTTGAAATGAAATTGATGACAAAAAAAGAGACTTCCCTCATCGGGAAGCCTCTTTTAACGGATTTGTAGCGAATCCGGGAATCGAACCCGGGTCTCCACCGTGAGAGGGTGGCGTGCTAGGCCAC
>CAMWVQ010000049.1 GCA_947177635.1 uncultured Porphyromonadaceae bacterium
GGGGGGAGAGGGAAAAGGGCGGAGTGGAGAGGAGGGGCCTGATGTCCTCTTGGCGGAATCAGGAGGGGCGTGGAGCCGTTGCCGTTGCCGTTGCCGTTGCCGACCCGTTGCGTCGGCGGTCGGCGGCGATGAGCAGGAAGACGATTATGCCCCCGATGATGAAAGTCAGGGTCTGGGCGGCGATGACGGTGTTGCCGAAAGCGGCTCCTGCGGTGATGAATGCCTTGTGGGCGGCGGGATTGACGGCTGCCGACACTGTGGCGGGGGCGAACAGCTGCAGCCCGAATATCAACGCCGTCTGGTATGGGCCGATGCCACCGTTGGATGGGATGCCCATCGCGATTGTGGTCAGCATGTAGCAGATTATGGCCACGATTATCCCATTCTCGGCAAGCAGCTGGCGGGTCATCGGGAAGGCGAAGAACGCCACATACAGCTGCAGGAAGTAGCAGCTCCACAACACCGCCGTCAGCAGCAGCCAACGTCCCTTCCCGTCCATCCGGGCTATCGCGGCGAATCCCTCCCATATGCCTTTGAAGAAGTTCCTCACCCCTGAGATGAACTTCCCCTTTCCATACCTGAGCAACGCCCAGAAGAGGATTGCCGCGCCGGTTACGCAACCCCACACGAGGGGGGAGGTCAGCAGCGACTCGATTTTGTCGTAAGCCTCGGGGTAGGTGTGGATGAATTTTATGAATGGAGCTGAGGCGAAGGTGAATGTCAGCAGTGTCAGCAACGCCACCACGACGGTGTCGGCGAGCCTGTCGGCGATCATCGACCCGAACACCTCGGGGAAGGGGGCCTTCTGGCGGTAGGCGATGTAGCCCGACCTCCAGACCTCCCCGAGCCGGGGGAACACGACATTGAAGGCGTATGTGCCGAAGATGGAGTAGAACAGTATCCTGAACGGGGGCCTCACGTCGATGGCTTTCAGCTGTATGCCCCACCGCGCGGCCCTGACTATGATGGGAACAAGGCCTATCAGCAGGTTAAGGCCGATGAACCAGAAGTTGCAGTCCTCCCGTATGATTCTCATCATTTCCCCGAAATCTATGTCGCGGAAGAGAGCCACGCAGAGGCCCACGCTTATAGCCAGCGGAATGCCGAATTTGAGGAGCTTGCCGGGCAGGCTCCCTTTTTTAAGCTCGTTGGTTGAGTCGTTGGTTGCTGAATTCATTATCAGTGTCTGAGGTCTTGGCCGGTGTCGTAGAGGCGGTTTTCAGCGGCGCCGGGCGAAAAACGATTTCATGAGTTCGCCGCATTCATCGGCGAGAACTCCGCGGGTCACGGTGGCTTTGGGGTGGAACGGGCCCCGGGGGGAGCCGGCCGTCATGGTGGCGTAGCCGCGTTTGGGGTCGTCTGCGCCATACACGATGCGGCCTACCTGCGCCCATCCGATGGCTCCGGCACACATCAGGCATGGCTCCACGGTGACGTAGAGGGTGGCTTTCGGGAGGTATTTACCCCCGAGGGTCTGCGTGGCCGCCGTCAGGGCGAGCATCTCGGCGTGGGCCGTGACGTCGGTGAGCCGCTCGGTCAGGTTGTGGCCCCGGCCGATAATGCGCCCTCCGGCCACGACTACGGCTCCAACGGGAATCTCTCCCGCCTCGAACGCCTCCCTGGCTTCGGCCAGGGCCGCCTGCATGAACCTTTCGTCGTCTGTCATAGCCTGGTGTCTCGAATCATTGAAAACCTGTTTCCTCGGCAAAGTTACGAAATAAGTTGGTATCGTGATTAAATTTTCCGTGATATGCTTGTCGAATAAGAAGAATTTCGTTAATTTTGGCTCACCAACCCTTTTAAGTAACTGGTCGAATTTATTTTAATGTTTGTTCGAGCGAAATTTCCAGGAGATTTTTCCAGATGAAACATTGAAACAAACATATCGGTATCCGAATTGATTCAGAACAGTTGCTTATCTGCTTTAAGAGATTATTAAACACCCTCTATACCTGATGAAAAAGAAATTAGCAATCTACAAGAACGACCCTTGGCTTGAACCGTATGCTCCGGCCATTGACGGACGTCACCAGGATGTCCTCCGGAAGGAAGCCGAGCTTACCCAGGCCTGCGGCACGCTTAACGATTTTGCGAACGCACATAAATACTTCGGTCTCCACCGGGTTAGTCCCCGTGGAGGGTGGGTGTTCCGCGAATGGGCCCCGAACGCCTCCTCGATATGCCTGGTGGGCGACTTCTCCAACTGGGAGGAACGTCCCGAATACCAGCTCCAGCCCCTTGGCAACGGTGTCTGGGAGGTGAAACTCCCCGCCAAGGCCCTCAAGCACGGCCAGCTCTACAAGATGAGAGTACACTGGCCCGGAGGGGAAGGTGACCGCATCCCCGCCTACGCCAACCGTGTGGTGCAGGATGAGCAGACGAAGATATTCTCCGCACAGGTCTGGCAGTCACCCGCCTACCAGTGGAAGATAAAGGAATTCACGCCCGACACCCGCCCCCTGCTCATCTACGAGTGCCATATCGGCATGGCCCAGCAGGAGGAGAAGGTGGGCAGCTACGTCGAGTTCCGCGACAAGATACTCCCCCGCATCGCCGCCGACGGCTACAACGCCATACAGGTGATGGCCATACAGGAGCATCCCTATTACGGCTCGTTCGGCTACCACGTCTCATCATTCTTCGCCCCCTCATCCCGCTTCGGCACACCCGAGGAGCTGAAGAGCCTCATAGACCGCGCCCACGAGCTGGGAATCTCCGTCATCATGGACATCGTCCACTCCCATGCCGTCAAGAACGAGAATGAGGGCCTGGGACGACTCGACGGCACCCGCTCCCTATATTTTTATCCCGACCAGCGCGGCGAGCACCCGGCATGGGATTCCCTCTGCTTCGACTACGGGAAGAACGAAGTGCTCCACTTCCTCCTCTCCAACTGCAAATACTGGCTTGAGGAGTTCAAGTTCGACGGCTTCCGTTTCGACGGGGTGACCTCGATGCTCTATTACGACCACGGCCTCGGTAAGGCATTCGGAGGCTACGGCGACTATTACGACGGCGGCCAGGACACAAACGCCATCACTTACCTGACCCTCGCCAACATGCTCATCCACACTGTGAATCCCCATGCGATTACCATCGCCGAGGAGATGAGCGGCATGCCCGGACTGGCCATCAAGTTCAAGGATGGCGGCATCGGATTCGACTACCGTATGGCAATGGGTATCCCCGACTACTGGATCAAGACCCTCAAGGAGAAGAAGGATGAGGACTGGCACCCGACATCGATTTTCTGGGAGCTTACCAACCGTCGCGACGAGGAGAAGACAATCTCATACGTCGAGAGCCACGACCAGGCCCTGGTGGGTGACAAGACGGTCATCTTCCGCCTGATTGACAAGGAGATGTACTGGCATATGATGGTCGGCGACGAGAATATGATGGTGACCCGCGGAATCGCCCTCCACAAGATGATACGACTTGTCACCCTCGCCACCATCAACGGAGGCTATCTCAACTTCATGGGCAACGAGTTCGGCCATCCCGAATGGATTGACTTCCCCCGCGAAGGCAACGGCTGGAGCTACAAGTACGCCCGCCGCCAGTGGGATCTCGTGGACCGTGAAGACCTCCAGTACAAGTTCCTCAACGCGTTTGACAACGCGATGGTCGAGCTTGTCGCGGGTGTCAACAACTTCCAGTCGCTCGCGATAGAGAAACTGTGGGAAAAAGATGACGACCAGGTGCTGGCCTTCCGTCGCGGCAACCTCGTGTTCGTATTCAACTTCTCCCCCTACAAGTCGTTCAACGATTACGGTATCCTCGCCCCGGCAGGTAAATACAAGGTGGTGCTCTCGTCTGACTCCCCCCGTTTCGGCGGATTCGGCAACATCGACGAGAAGGTCGAGCATCTCACCTTACACGATCCGCTTTACCAGCCCATAGGGAAGGAATGGCTCAAACTCTACCTTCCGGCCCGCTCGGCCCAGGTGTTGCGCCTTGTCCGCAATCCCCGCAAGAAATCCTGAACAGTCAGTCCCCCGTGAGGCTCTACGGAGCGTCGCATATCCCCCGGATATCTCCCGGTCGGGGCTGTGAGAATATTTTCAAAGAGCAGGGGCGTGCCGAGGCGCGTCCCTGCGATTATGTTAAGGCAGACAAGCCTGACTGAAAAAGCAGACCATAATGGAAAAAGAACCGTCAATGGATAAGTGTTCGCCGTGCCGTCTCTTTGAAGGGTCGGAAAACGACCTCAGGGAACTTCTCGACCGGGAGGCGGCGAGGTTCAACACCCCCGCTTTCATCGGGGCCGACCCGGTGCAGTTCCCGAGGAAATTCGAGTCATTGCCCGACATCGAGATAGTGTCGCTCCTGGCCTCGACCGTCGCCTGGGGCAACCGCAAGATGATATGCTCCAACATAGACAAGATGCTGTCGCTGATGGACTGGTGCCCATCGGCCTACCTGCTTGACAAAGGGTATGAGGAGTTGCCCGACATGAACATCCACCGCACATTCTTCGCCCGTGACCTGCGGGCATTCCTGCGCGGACTCTACCCGATTTACCGCAAACACGGCTCTCTGCAGGAGTTCGCGCGGACAGAAAGGGTTGGTGACGCCGAACAACCGGCCTGGGCTTTGGCCGCGGCCATAAATGCCTCCCTTGAGGAGGCCAACAGGGGAATCGCGGATGTCAACCTCTCGCGTTGCCTTCCGCAGAACCTGAAAAACACGGCCCTCAAACGCCTCAACATGGCCCTGCGGTGGCTTGTGCGCGACGACGGCATAGTCGACCTCGGGGTATGGGATGTCATAAAGCCCTCGCAGCTTTACATCCCTCTCGACGTACATGTGGGCGACACCTCCCGCGAGCTCGGATTGCTGAGCCGAAACGCCAACGACCGCCGTTCGGTCGAGGAGCTGACCGCGACCCTCCGCCGCTTCAACCCGGCCGACCCAGTCATCTACGATTACGCCCTCTTCTCCCTCGGCCTCCCTTCAAACTCTCCGGCGGCAAGTGGGATTGCCTCGATAATCTGATTGCCTGCGTCAGTCAGGTTCCTGCTTAAGGAGGTCGGCGCGGATGATGGAGGAGGAGACCGCGTAGGAACGGCGCAGATGGTCGGCCATCGGGGTGGAGAGGGAGCCGGTATCACCCGCCATGCGGCCGGTGATGTCGATGGCGGCTCCGGGGGCGGAGGGGGAGAGTGCCGAGAACCCCAGGCCCGGGAAAATGTCGGGTGAGGGGGTGACGCCGGCGAGGTCGAGGATGGTGGGATAGATGTCTACCTGCCCCATGACTGCATCATATCCTCCGGCGACAGGGGAGTTCACCACAATCATCGGAACGAATGATTCAGGGTCAACCAGGGTGGCAAGCTCTTCGGAGGTTGCGCGTATCGGCTCGCGCCAGGAGGCGAGTCCTTCATGGTCGCCTACAATGACAATCATGGTGTGGGCGGCGTCGGGGCGCGACCTGAGATAGCCTATGAATTCCCCGAGCGCGTGGTCGGTGTAGTTGATGGCGGTTATGTAGTCACCCAAGGGGGCCGGATAGTTGCCGGTGAGCCGTATCCGGCGATGCTCCTCCGGTATGGTGAAGGGGAAATGGCTCGAATAGGTTATCACCTCGACCAGTGCGCTCTCCCCGTCAGGCCATATCTCCCCCTCCTTCATTTTTCCGGTTACCTGGCGCAGGAAGCTCCCGTCGGAGGGGTTGCGGGGATGGCCGAACGACTCGGAGGCGTCCCAGCTGTCACGGAACCTCACCTGGTCGATGCCGAATGATTTGGCTACTGCCCCCTGGTTCCAGGTGGTGGCACGGTCGCCGCTGAGCAGGTAGCTTTTCATTCCGCTGTCGGCGCGCAACGCCCGGGCGAGGTGGGGATAGGTATGGTCAGGGAAACGCATGGAATAGACATAGTCGGGCATCGGGAGTAGTCCGGCGGTCATAAGCAGCTGTCCGTCGATGCTGCGGCCGGGGCCTACCTGAGACAGCACCCGGGGCGCGAACCAGGTTGTGCTGTCGGCAAGGAGCCGGTTTAGGCTGGGGGTGATTTCCTCCCCCTCGATTCTCTTTCCGAGGGGCCACGCCTCAAGTGACTCGACGATTATCATCACGATGGCGGCAGGCTTATAAGCCTGCTTCGGAGCGTGGCCGCTCCGAAGCATATATCCCTCCTTAAGCCATTGCCGGGCAGCGGCTTTCTCCTCTTCGGAGACCGGGCGGCTGCTTTCAAGCAGGTCGGCCAGGATGCTCACCGGGAGGGTGTAGACAACCGGGGGCGTCGCGCGGTAATAGCATTCCTCCTTGAGGTGGTAGATATGGCTGAGGAGGCCTCCTTGCGAAATGGCGCAGAGGGCGCAGGCAGCGGCTCCGGCGGCGAAGGTCGCGAAGTATGACTTGACACCGCTTTTGTGGGCCGGGGCCTCCCGGCGCCTGGGCTTCGGCGGGAGAAGAAGCAGGGTGAGCGTGGTGATCAGAGGGAAACAGAGGTCGGCGAACCTGAGGGAGTGGCGTATGGCGTCGCCGAATTCGGCGACGTTTCCCGCAAGGAGGTAGCTCGCCGGAGGGATGGGGCCGAAGTATGTGCGGCAATACATCAGGTTGGCCACCGAAAGGAGGTCGGCCGCCACCAGGACGATGGCCAACGGCCATCTGCGGCGCCAAAACAGGGCCGGAAGGGCCATCACCAGCGCGAGCACCGCCCCGAAAATGTATGTCGCCGGGAAGCCAAGTCCGCGGAATGATGTCGCCATGCTCCACAGCAGGTCGAAAGCCACGACTGTCGCGAAACAGCCGCTCCAGGCTATGGTGAACCGCCTGTTCCACAAGCTTTCAGGGAAAATCATCCTTCTCCATCCCCGTTTGTCGGATTTTGTCATAGGTCGCAATCTTGAGTCGCGGCAAAATTACGAAATAATAGGCTAACGACCTAAAAATATATGGCTATGCAGTTGGAAAATTGCGTTTCGACTTTGACTTCAGGGGGTGGTCGCAGAGGGGACGCTGATTCAGCGCACGCGCCGGATTCTGCGGAGGGGAATCCCCGAGTTGAGTATCAGCGGCACCTGCTCGACGGTCACCGAGGAGGTGTCAAGGCCAAGAGCCTCGTCGGTGGCGACTCCGATGCGGCGCAGCCGTTCGTAGAATGACATCACCACCTGCTCGTAAGGGCGGCAGTTGCTTGACGGGGAGAACACCCGGTGGATGACCGTGAAGTGGAAATCACCCGGTATGCCCTCCTTGCGCAGCGAGGGGTAGGTTGATGTCAGGTCGACGCGCCCCTCCTCCACAAGGTCGTTGATTATCTGGCGCAGGTAGACGTTGATTTTCGGGTCGATGCGGAATCCGAGCTTGAGTCCGATGGAGTAAAGACACCCGGGAATCAGCTCGTCGGCGGTGTAGTCGAGGGTCGAGGGCTCGTCGGTATATTCGACCCTTATCAGCCAGTAATGGTCGGCCCTTTTGGGATGTTTGTTTATTATGGAATACAATATCTTGGTCTCGATGAGAGTCGGGTCGGTGGACTCGCTGATATACACCATGTTTGATGCGGATTTCGGGATTTCCTTGTCCTGGCTTATTCCGGCGATGAGGCGCAGGCTCTTGCGGATGTCGGCATACTGGAAGTAGCGCCGCCTTATTTTGCTGGCGTTGAACCACATGTATATGACGAAGACCAGCGCGAAGGCGATAAGGATGGTGTACCATCCGCCGTGGAGAAACTTGAACAGGTTGGCACAGAGGAATGTGCCTTCCACCCCGGCGAATACCAGGAAGAAGACCCAGGCGAGCCATCCCGGCACTTTCATCTGCCTCATCCAGAAAGCGAGAAGCACCGTGGTCATCAGCATCGTTATGGTGATTGCCAGCCCGTAGGCCCCCTCCATGTTGGATGACGAGCCGAAGATGACAACCGTCAGCACACATCCAAGAAAGAGGAAGAGGTTGACCGACGGGATGTATAGTTGCCCCTTGACCGTGGAGGGATATTTGATTTTGAGTCGCGGCCAGAAGTTGAGGTTCACCGCCTCGGAGAAGATGGTGAAGGAACCGCTGATAAGTGCCTGCGACGCGATTATGGATGCCCCGGCTGACATTATGATGCCTGCGAGGATGAACCATCCGGGCATTATGGCGTAGAAGGGGTTGACGCTTCCTGAGGCGGCTTCCGCCGGATGAGCCATGATCCAAGCTCCCTGGCCGAGGTAGTTGATTACCAGCATCGCCTTGACAAACAGCCAGCTTATGGAGATGTTCCATCGGCCGCAGTGGCCGAGGTCGGAGTATAGTGCCTCCGCGCCGGTGGTGCAGAGGAAGACCGCCCCGAGGACGAGGAACCATCCGGGATAGTCAATCAGTATCTTGACCGCATACCAGGGGTTGAATGCTTTCAGTATTGAGGGAGACAGGCCGATGTTGCAGGCTCCGAGGACACCGAGCATAAGGAACCACAGCAGCATGAATGGGCCGAAACAACGCCCGATGGCTGAGGTGCCGAACCGTTGGGCCGCGAATATCAGGGTGATTATCAGCAGAGTTATGGGAATCACGGGCGGATCGGGCATTATGGCTGAAAGTCCCTCGACCGATGTGGTGACAGTGATGGCCGGGGTTATGACCCCGTCGGCAATCAGCGTAGCCGCCCCGAGGGCGGCCAGCAGATAGAGCCATCCTTTCCCCTTCGACTTGACCAGCGAGTAGAGGGCGAGTATGCCCCCTTCACCTTTGTTGTCGGCCCTGAGGGCGATAAGCACATACTTGACGGTGGTCTGGAGGGTGAGGGTCCAGAAGACGAGCGACACAGCCCCGAGTATGTAGTCGGCGTCGAAGGATGGGTTGGCGTGGCATATTGTCTTCATCACATACAGCGGCGACGTCCCGATGTCGCCGAAGACGATGCCGAGTGTGACGAGCAGCCCGAGGGCTGTGACGGGGTGGGGATTGTTTTTCTTTGAGATGTCTGTCATAAGCGGGAATGGCCACGGGGTTGCAAGCACCTCTGCGTGATGTCAACAGATAAACGGTTTAGGAGGGTGTATTGTTGAACCGCGATACTGCGTTACGCCCCCCGGATAAGACGACAGCCCCGCCGGATTCCGGCGGGGCTGTCGCTTATCATTGAGTTTGGATGATTACTGCTGACGGTCTGAGTAGAACTTCTGGATGCGGTTCTTGACCTTCTTGTTGCCAAGGAGGATGCCCGACATCGAGTTCTGGAGGGCTGTAGCGCCTTCACGCTGGGTGAAGACCATCGCGTCGTTCTGGAAGTCGAACGGACGGCCCTGGTTGTCGACATTCACGACCTCGAAGACAACCACTGAGTTGTTGAGGGCAACCGGGCCTACAAGCTGGCCTTTCTGGGCAACGGCCACATTGGCGTTGAGGGCAGACTCGTAGGGGGGGAAGTTGCGTACCATCGGCTGGCCGAAGGTTACCTTGGTGGTGTCAACTGACGCTTTCATGAGCGATGCGAATCCGGCAACGTTGGAAGCTTTGCCTTTGAAATCGGCTACAAGCTTCTCTCCCTTCATGCGGTTGCGGGCCTTCTCTTCGAGATAGGTGCGCACGCGGGGATAGGATGAGGGGATGTAGTCACCCTTGAACACATCCTTGATGGCCACGGCCATGAGGCGGCTCTCGGTGTCGTCGGTGAAGACGCCCGACACATTGCCCTTCTTGTTGTCGATTGTCCACTTGGCCGCGTTGCGGCTTTCGGGGAGGTTGTTGACAGAGAGGGTGGAGGGGGTGACGAGGCCTTCCATCACGTTGTATCCGGCCTTGGGAGCCTCAGCGGCGAATTTCTCGGGGGTGTTGTTGGCCTCGAGGAACTTGCGGAAGTCGCTGTTGAGCTGGTTGACGGTTGCTGAGGAGGGAATGACGTCGTAAGTGATTTCGGCGATTTCGTAAACGGCCACGGGAGCCTTGCGGCTGCGAATCTTCATAGCCACGCCGGGGTTGTTCTTCGAAACGAAGTATGTGCCGGTCTGGGCGTTTGCGATGTCATCCTTGACAAGGGCGAGCTGGGGGTCTACGAGCGAAACCCACACGCTGTCCTGGCTCTGGGCGATGAGCTTCTCGCCGAGGTCGGCGGGTTTGGAGCCGGTGTTGAGGCTGTTGAGCACTGAGTCGGCGGCTGCGCCTTCAGCGAAGATGGCCATGTCGAGCAGCACGGAGTCGGTGTCCTCGGTGACGGAGAGAAGCTTGGCCAGGGTGTATTTGTTGTCGAAGAATGAAACCTGGGCCACGGTGTCGGCGGTGATTTTGTCGAGGGCGCGGGCAAGGGCGGGGGCGAGCTTGCTCTTGGGGGAGCTTACGCGGTTCACATAGAATTTGGAGTTGCCGGCGAGGGCCTCGGTGCCTTCGGTGAGCTTGAGGTCTGCGAGGGCCTTGTTGACATCGGCGGCTGCGAGGTCGAGGTCGGCCTTCGAGGGAGCGATGTCTACAGTGATGTAGTCGATGACGAACTGGTTCTCGTCGATGCGGAAGCGGTTCTTCTCTTCATTGTAGATGGCCTCGATGTCGGCGTCGGTGGGCTTGAAGTCATCGTCGGCCAGGGTTGTGTAGTCCTTGCGGACATAAGCGATGGTCGAGGTGGAAGCGTTGTCTTCGTAGTAAGCCTTGGCGTCGAGCTTGTTGGCGGGGAGCGCGCCGGAGAAGAGGTTGCTGAACTTCTGGCTCAGGAGCATCTTCTCGGTGTCCTGCTCAAGCGACTGCCATGCCTGCTGGAGCTGCTGCGACTGGGCGGGCTCCAGACCATATTTCTGGGGGTTGTAGGCGTAGTCGTAGAGAACCTGTGCGGAGGGGAAGCCCCACTGCTGCACCATGCGGGCCACCATCGGGTGGGGTGTCTCGCCGAGCATGGCCTTGGAGAGTTCGTTGTCGGTCACTACCAGGCCAAGATCCTCGAATTCCTGGGTGAGAAGGGTCTCGTTGACCATCTGCTGGAGCACCATGGACTGGATGCGGGCGTTGTCGATGTTGGTGTAACCCTGGTTGCGCATCTGTTCGGACTGCTGCTCGACGCGACGCTGGAATTCCATATAGTCGATTTTCTTGCCGCCTACTTCAGCGACGGTGTGGTTGTCGGAGAAGAGTTCTCCGGGGCGGTCGACCGCGGTGAGGATAAACAACAGAAGCGCGATTCCAAGGACGGAGATGATGAGTATGGGCCTCTGTCGAATTTGTTCGAGTGCTGACATTTAGAATTAAATGGTTTATGTTATTATTTTTTCTTTGCAAAAAATGGCGGTATGGCTTGCTAATCGCAGCCGGAACGGCCCGTGAAATCCCGCTCCGGCATGGCTCCGCAACGTTCAGGATGCTTTTTGGCCGCTAAATAATGCGCAAAGATACATTTTTTCTGCAAGTTGCCCAAATAATTGGCTGTTTTTGTGACGGAGTGACGTTTTTTTCGATAACGCTGTGGCGTGATGCGGAAAAGTCGTAACTTTGCACACGATTCCTCCCCCGCATCTGTTTGTAACTGAATTGCTATGTTGTTCAACTCTATTGAGTTTGCTGTATTTCTGGTTATTGTGTTCCTGCTTTACTGGTTTGTCTTCAACCGGGGGGAACGTGTGCGCAACCTCTTCATCATAGCCGTGAGCTATCTCTTTTATGGATGGTGGGACTGGCGGTTCCTGTTGCTCATTGCTTTCACCTCGCTGTGTAGTTACATCAGCGGCCTGGTGGTAAGCCGGGAGCATCGCCGGGGGAGGCCTTCTGCCGCACGCTGGGCTTGCGGCCTCAACATTGGCGTCAACCTGGCGATTCTGTGTCTTTTCAAGTATTACAATTTCTTCATGTCAGAGTTCGCCGCGCGTTTCCTTGGCGGCGACGCCTCGGGGCTGCTGGTCAAGCTGGTGCTGCCTGTCGGCATATCGTTCTATACTTTCCAGGCCCTGAGTTATTCGATAGATGTCTACCGCCGCAAGCTGGATGCCACGTCAGACATCACGGCGTTCTTCGCCTATATCGCTTTCTTCCCCCAGCTGGTGGCTGGGCCGATTGAACGGGCTACAAACCTCTTGCCGCAGTTCGCGACGTTGCGTGTTTTCGATTACAACGCGGCTGTCGACGGGATGCGCCGCATATTGTGGGGGCTGTTCAAGAAGGTGGTTGTGGCTGACAGCTGCGCGGTGATGGTCAACAACGTTTTCGGTGATTATGCCTCTCTTCCGGGTAGCACCCTCCTCATCGGAGCGGTCTTGTTCGCATTCCAGATATACGGCGACTTCTCAGGGTATTCCGACATTGCCATCGGCACAGCCCGCCTCTTCGGATTCGACCTTATGCAGAATTTCCGTTGCCCCTATTTCTCGCGCGACATCGGTGAGTTCTGGCGCAGGTGGCACATATCGCTCAACACCTGGTTTCGCGATTATGTGTATATCCCTCTGGGAGGCAGCCGTGTGGCAAAACACAAGGTTGTGCGCAACACCTTTGTCATCTTCATTCTCAGCGGCCTGTGGCATGGCGCCAACTGGACTTTCCTCGTGTGGGGAGGCTACCACGCGCTGCTGTTCGTGCCGCTGATTGTCGCCAAGCGCAACCGGCGACACACCGACACCGTGGCCCAGCTACGCCGGTTCCCCACATTCTCGGAGGTGCGCGGCATGGCGGTTACTTTCTGCCTTGTAGTCGTCGGCTGGATTTTCTTCCGGGCCGAGACCATCGGTGACGCGTGGCGCTACCTGTGTGGCATTTTCAGCCGGTCGTTGTTTGATAAGCCTGTCGGTTACGGTCGCGAGCATGACCTGTGGGTAACCGTCGCCTGGATTGTCGTGATGCTGGGCGTCGAGTGGATACAGCGCAGGCGCGACCACGGCCTCGCCCTGGGGCTTGTCAGGCCCCGGTGGCTGCGTTGGGTGGTCTATTATGCGATACTTGTCAGCCTCATGTTTGGCGAGGGGGTTGAGACATTCATATATTTCCAGTTCTGAGCAACACTGTTATGTTTTCCGACAATACTGATATAAAGCGTTTTATACACCGGGTGTTAATCGGCTCGCTGCCATTGTGTGTGTTCCTGGCGGTGATTGTCTATTTTTATTTTAGCGTGCGGCCGGATATGGTGGGTGACCTCGGCGAGCTTGGGAAAATCAGGTTTGACAGGGATTACAATGAGAGGATGTATCGTCCGGTGGTGTCAAACGGTATGCCCGCGGGATACTGCCCTGGAACGACGCTTTCGGCGGTTGTGACTGTCGGGGATTCCTTCAGCCAGCAACGACCCAACGGTTATCAGGCGTTCCTGTATGAATATGTCGGGAAGCCGATAACGAACATTCCGGTAGACCAGACCCAGGCCGACCCAGAGCAGGTTGTATGCGACATGGTGAACTCCGGCTTCTTCGACAGCCATCCGGAGGTGGAATGGGTGATTGTGGAGACGGTTGAGAGGGAATTCATAAAACGATGGCTTAAACTCGACACGGCCCGGGTGGTCAGGCATTTCCCGATACTGCGTCCCGGGAAGGGGAAGGCGGCTGATTCGCGTGACTTTGCGGGGAGGGTGTTCCGGCAGGGTGTTGACTGGCTGAAGCTTTCCGCAGGGCTGGAGAAAAGCCCGGTGAAGTCGGTCGGTCTGAACCGTGAATGTTTCACCGAACCCGGCAAGGAATCCGTGCTGTATTTTTATCAGGACGACCTGGATTGCCTGTCGGCCACCGACGGGGAAATCGCGGATGTGGCGGCGAAACTTTCAGCCCTTCACCGCCGTTTTGCCGCGCGGGGAATAAATATGCTGTTCATGCTCGCGCCTGACAAATATGAGCTTTATCAGCATCTTGCGGTTGACAACCCATATCCGTCGCGTCCGCTCGGCTCCCAGCTTCTGGCGCTTGACTCGCTCGGCTTCGTGGTGAATCCGCTCCCTGAGCTTTCGCGCCGTCTTGAGTCCGGAGAGAAAGACCTCTTCATGGCGGATGACAGCCATTGGTCGGCCAAAAGCGCGGACGTTGCGGCTTCAAATGTCGCCACGAAGATGCAGGCGCGTTGAGAAGCCGCAGCGATACTGATGGTGGGCTTGTGGCAGGGGTGAAGAATGTCAGAGATAGTTGATCCTGGTGCTTTCCACCAGGGTCGAATCCTGGTACTTCCTGATTATCAGACATGCCTGGCCGGCGTCAGCGGAATGATGCTCATATGTGAATGTGACCCCGTTGCCGTATGTCGGGAGCTGCCTGGAGCGTTGCCCGAGGCAATTGAGCCATCCCAATATCCTTATGTCAGCCATAGCGTCGTGAGTCTCATATGGGGAATCGGTCAGGCACAGCCATGTCAGGTCGAGATTGGCGTCATTCTTCTCCTCTCCGAACATGTCGAATGACACGTTTCCGTTTAGGCCAAGACGGTTGAATCCGCCCGGAATGGCGTCCCACTTGAATGTCAGGTCGTCTGAGATTTTGGTGAGAGTGGCAAGGTGACGGTATGACTCCGCGGCCAGTGATGTCAGGCAGTCATCAGCGGAATAATAGTATTTGCGCCCGAGGCGTTCGAATCCCTCCACGGTGTTGATCGCCTGGTAGCTGACAAGAGCCTTCCCCTCGGAAAGCAAAGCCGAATGGTGTTCGGCGAGACTTCCGTCCCGGAAGATTTCATAAGCCACAGTCTGGTCGCCGTAGTAAATTTTCCCGACAGATTCCGTTGTCTGCGAGCCGAGTAGGTTGGTTACAGTGAATGATTCCACCCTTCCGGACGATGAATAGTTGAAGACAATTTTCTGAGTGGTGTTTGCCGAATTGCCGTTGTGGAATACAGACTCTACCGATGTGATTGTCTTGTCGGGAGAAGAAAATTCAGAAGGAGTTCCTCCGATGCCGAATTTGTCGGTTGAGGGAGTTTCCCCGCCATAACATATCGCGAACTGCTGGTTGTCGTAGTCGGTCATTATCTTTACGATGCAGCTTCGTGAAGCGTTGCCGTCCGGTTCTTTGGCGTTGTAGGTGATGACATGGTGGCCCTTGCCTCCTGAGCGGGGTGTTACCTCAAGCCATCCGGTTTCAGTCGACGGTGTGGCTCCGTTGACTTCGATGCTCCAGTCTCCATCCGCAGAGAATGCCACCGCCCCTGTGGCATTAGCCTCTCCGTCGTTTATCACGATGATTTGTTCGGTCGCGGAATCGAGATGGATACGTTTTGATTCAACTCCACCGACTGTCTCTTCGTCGCCACACGCTGTCAAGCCAAGGAGTAATGACAATGCCATCACGCCGGGTGCCGATATAGAGGCCCTCCCCGGAAGAGTTTTCATCCCAAGTTTTAACATACTGTTTGCCATAGTTTTGAATTTGTTAGTTCTTTTTCACAGATATAGCGCTCACGTTGCTATTAAAGTTGAAACTGCCATTGCTTGTTCGAAAGACGTTTGAAAGAAACCACCCGTCTGAGTTGCCTCCCCATCCCCAATTAAAATGAACATATTTACATTGAGTGGATGTGGTTGTGACTTGCCAATTGTTATTGCCGGATTGCACATACAGGTAATGATTAATATAGAAATCCCTAATCCCATCGCATAACCAGGCGTGACTAACCGGGGTTTCTTTAGAGTTGTCTGTGCCGACGACAATGTATAGTTGGCCGTATGACATATTTTTTCGTCCGTCAAAATCCTCCCAGTTTGAAATGGAGAAATTAGTGCCGAGGAAATTTTTAAGAGTCCCAAGTATGGCTTTTTTTGACATACTCGTTGCCATTGGGGAGCTATCGTCAGCATCGCCTTCTCTGCCAATTATTCTGCAAAATGTGGCAACCTGATTATGTTCTGATTCAACTTCATTTCCACATTTTATGGATGCATTATCGCCTGCGCTGTTGTAATGGTTATGGGCGGTTAGTAAATCCCAGTTACAAAAAAGAGATAGCTCGGATTTGTTGCTACTAAGCAGAGTGGGCTGTTTGTAACATAGTAATGTTTGAGCTATTGCAATCGTGCCGCATCCTGCAATTCCGTTTGAAAACAGTCTGCCTTCTGCGCCATTTTGGTTCCATGCATTGTTGACTTGCCTGCGGACATAGCTGACCCAAGTGGTGTCTTCTCTCTCTCGGTACTGAGCTAACACATCGTATATTGAGTCGTCATCCTTGTCTACTCCTTTGAATTCGCAATATAACTCGTCGTTTGTAACTAGTCGAATGGAAGTGGTTTGGTCATTCTTGTATTCGTTCAAGACATAATTCATCGAAAAATCTAGAAATATCTTGAGGCCGTCAGTTTGATTTTTGGCAGAGGCTTTATTGTATGTACCGCTGTTTGATATGCCAAGTAAAGGTTGTATGCGTTTGTCTGCTGCTATGACGGCAAATCCAGATTCATTGTCATAGTTTACTATATATATACAGGTGTCAATAGGTGCTGATATGACCGTACTGCGGGACTGCATTTCTAATGTTACAGCCTCCACGGACTGTACACTTACAAGTGAAATAGAAGCACGAGTAGCTCGCTCCTTGCCATAAAAGTTTTTATAGGCTTTTATGGCAAGTTCTGCAGCCTCATCGGTCGTTCGAATACGGTTGCTCTCGTTTTGTTGTGTAAGGGGAGCTGTTTGCTCTTCAAATGGGGTGTCTTGTGAGCACCCACTGAATACAATTGCGCTAACAAAAGCAAGCAGAATAAGAGATAGATTTTTCATGTGATGGATGGTTGTGTGTACAATTGGCTTATGGAGTAAGCTGCATAAGCCTATGGGTAGTTATGTAGCTGATTTTGCAAATATAATAAAAACCGTGATATTTTTTTGTGGTTTTGACATTTTTTAACTTTTCGCAATCGATATGTTGATTTCTGAGAGGTGATTTTATGGGGCGGAAATGTTTTCTGATTTTTGGGTGATAGCAGGAGGAGAGGGAATACGCACTGCACCCCGGCTTCGATGAGTTTGTCATCAAAGCCGGGGTGCGGTTGGTTATCTGTTGTCCCTGCGGGGGCTTGCGGGAGCTTCCGCCGGGGGGGAAGATGCGGGATTAGTCGATGGTCTCGTCTGCGGGGTAGCCTCCCATCTCGCGGATGGCGTTCTTCAGCATGACATACTGCTGGAAGAGGTGGTTGACGGGCACTTCGTCCTTGGTGTAATCGTGCATCGGGCTCTTGAGGAAGAAGCTCAGGAAGCGCTGGATGCCGTAGCGGCCGTCACGGGCGGCGAGGTCGCTCAGCAGCACGAGGTCGAGGCAGAGGGGAGCGGCGAGGATTGAGTCGCGGCAGAGGAAGTTGATCTTGATCTGCATGGGGTAGCCCATCCAGCCGA
>CAMWVQ010000050.1 GCA_947177635.1 uncultured Porphyromonadaceae bacterium
CGTCCTTTGTTGATGGTCACCTCGAGGTTGAAGCTCGCGTCGGGATCCAAGTGACAGATGACCTCCTCGGGGTTGAGGACTTCAAAGCCCGAGAGGGCTTTTCCGATGTCACCGGCTTTGAACACCTCCTGGCCCGACACGTGGATGGAAGCTTTCTCGGTCTCGGCATCTTCGGTCACCTGCTTGAGGTCTACCTTCTTGAGGTTGAGGATGATGTTTGTAACATCCTCCTTGACGCCGGGGATGGTATCGAACTCGTGTTTCACGCCGTCAATCTTGATGGCGGAGATGGCATAGCCCTCGAGTGAGGAGAGAAGCACTCGACGCAGGGCGTTGCCCACAGTGATACCATAGCCGGGTTCCAAAGGCTTGAACTCAAACTTGCCGTAGAAGCTGTTGGCTTCCAACATTACGACTTTGTCAGGTTTTTGGAATGCTAAAATAGCCATGGATCTTGGTGTTTAACGGATTACTTTGAATAGAGTTCGACGATGAGCTGCTCCTTGATGTTTTCGGGGATATCCTCACGGGTGGGGACATGGAGCAGTTTGCCGCTCTTGGTTGACTCGTCCCATTCGAGCCAGGGGTATTTGCTGTGGTTGAAACCTGCCAGGCAGTCAGCGATGATTTCGAGGGACTTGGATTTCTCGCGAACGCCGATCACCATGCCGGGCTCGACAGCGAAAGAGGGGATGTTGACAACCTCGCCGTTGACGGTCACGTGCTTGTGGAGCACGAGCTGACGGGCTGCGGCGCGGGTCTTGGCGATGCCCAGACGGTAAACTACATTGTCCAGACGGCCTTCGAGGAGCTGCAGGAGGATTTCACCGGTGATACCTTTCATGCCGGAAGCTTTCTCGAAGAGGTTGCGGAACTGGCGCTCCAGCACACCGTAGGTGTACTTGGCTTTCTGCTTCTCGCGGAGCTGGATGCCGTATTCCGAGGTTTTGCGGCGACGGTTCTGACCGTGCTGGCCGGGGGGGAAGTTGCGACGGCTCAGGATCTTGTCCTCGCCGAAGATGGGTTCGCCAAATTTGCGTGCGATTTTGGTCTTGGGACCTGTGTATCTAGCCATTTGTGTCTTTAACTTTTAAAGTAGGTTAATGGGCTGCCGGAGGGCTTGCTCCCTTGCGGCGCGCGGCCGCGGTGAACCATCGGGAAGAGGGGGCCTGCCGGGTTCCGGCGCGTGGTTTGCCCGTTGTTGATTTCTGCCGTGGAATGCGGGATTATACGCGACGACGCTTGGGGGGACGGCATCCGTTGTGGGGCAGCGGAGTAACGTCGATGATCTCGGTTACCTCGATTCCCATTCCGTGGACGGTACGGATGGCCGACTCACGGCCGTTGCCGGGACCCTTGACGTAGGCTTTCACCTTGCGCAGGCCGAGATCGTAAGCGATCTTGCCGCAATCCTGGGCAGCCATCTGGGCGGCGTAGGGGGTGTTCTTCTTGGAACCGCGGAAGCCCATCTTGCCTGCGGATGACCAGGAAATCACCTGTCCCTCGCTGTTGGCTAAGCACACGATGATGTTGTTGAATGAGGAGTGAACGTGAAGCTGGCCGGCGGCGTCAACCTTGACGTTGCGCTTCTTGGCTGCGACTGTTTTCTTTGCCATGATACTTTCTTGGGGTATTCGTTATTTAGTGGCTTTCTTCTTGTTAGCGACGGTTTTCTTGCGTCCCTTGCGGGTACGGGCGTTGTTCTTGGTCGACTGACCGCGGACGGGGAGGCCGTTACGGTGGCGCACGCCACGGTAGCAACCGATATCCATGAGTCGCTTGATGTTGAGCTGGATCTCGCTGCGGAGGTCACCCTCTACCTTGTAGTTAGCCTGGATGACTTCGCGAACCTGCGCAGCCTGGGCATCAGTCCAGTCCTTCACTTTGATGTTCACGTCTACACCGGCTTTCTCCAGGATGGTCTTAGCGGCCGAGCGGCCGATGCCGAAGATGTAGGTCAGGGCGATTTCGCCTCGTTTGTTCTGGGGGAGGTCAACTCCCACGATTCTTACTGCCATAAATGCTTTGGTTGAGTCTTGAAATTTTAACGCGAAAATAACAAAAATCAGCGGGATTCGGAAACCTTTCACGCGGTTTCATTGCCGTCGGTCGGGGAGCCCCTGTCGGAGGGACTGTCATCCCCAGGCAATATCCTGACAAACCGCCGCCGGTTTTCCCGGATTAATGCATGTTATCCCTGGCGCTGTTTGTTTTTGGGATTTTTCTTGTTGATCACATAGAGGCGTCCCTTGCGACGAACGATCTTGTCGTCGGCCGAACGCTTCTTGATGGAAGCTCTAACTTTCATTGTGAATTCGTTTTGGAATTATTTTGATGGTTCGGTTTTGCTTACTTGTAGCGGAACGCGATTCGACCCTTCGAGAGGTCATAAGGCGACATCTCGACCCTCACTTTGTCTCCGGGCAGGATCTTGATGTAGTGCATGCGCATCTTGCCCGAGATATGGGCGGTGATTTCATGGCCGTTCTCAAGCTCCACGCGGAACATCGCGTTGGAAAGGGCTTCGAGTATCACGCCGTCTTGTTCTATTGCAGATTGCTTTGACATAAGTTTTCTGTCGGGGTTTCTGTCTTGATTCTCTAATGAACAGGTGTCGTTCAGACAAACCTTTCGCCGAGGGCGTCGCCGATGGGGTCGAATGAGGTCAGAATCTCAGTCTTGCCGCCGGTGACGGCCACGGTGTGCTCGTAATGGGCCGAAGGCTTGCGGTCGCGGGTGCGGCATGTCCAGCCGTCATCCTCGATGACGATGTTGCGGCTGCCCATGTTGATCATCGGCTCGATGGCGATGCAGAGGCCGTTCTTGATGAGCGGGCCTGTGCCGCGGCGTCCGAAATTGGGGACTTCGGGGTCTTCGTGCATCTTGCGTCCGATTCCGTGTCCACACATCTCACGCACCACCGAGTAGCCTCGCTTCTCGCAGTAGGTCTGGATGGCGTTGGAGATGTCGCCCAGCCTGTGGCCTTCGCGGCATGCCTCGATGCCTGCATAGAGCGATTCCTTGGTTGTCGTGAGCAGCTGCATGACCTCCGGGGCCACTTCTCCCACGGGGAAGGTGTAACACATGTCGCCGTTGTAGCCGTCGAGCTCGACAACAAGGTCTACGCCGACTATGTCTCCTTCGCGCAGAGTGTAAGAGGAGGGGAATCCGTGAACCACCGTCTCGTTTACTTCGATGCAGAGGGTGGCGGGGAAGCCGCCGTAACCCAGGCATGCGGGACGGCCGCCGTTCTTGACGATGAACTCGCGGGCGGCGGTGTCGAGCTTGTGGGTCGTAACTCCGGGGCGTACCAGCTTGGCCACCTCGCCGAGGGCGAGGGAGGTCAGCTCGCAGGCGCGCCTCATCTTTTCAATTTCGTCGGGAGTCTTGAGGTAAATCATCTGTTCTTAAAGGGTCGGGGGGGAATTCAGAGTTCAACCCCCTGCCGGAAGAGGCACGTCAGGGCCTCCTCCGGCAGCGGGTATTTGGGGGTCAGGGCTTGAATCAGTAGGCAGAGCCGGTGGTGCGGCCCTTGATTTTGCCGTCCTTCATCAGGCCGTCATAGTGGTGCATCATCAGGTGTGACTCGATCTGCTGGAGGGTGTCGAGGACGACACCTACCAGAATCAGCAGGGAGGTTCCTCCGAAGAACTGCGCGAAGTTCTGGCTGATGCCGAACAGGCGGGCGAACGCCGGGAGGATGGCCACGATGCCGAGGAAGATTGAGCCGGGCAGGGTGATGCGTGACATGATCGAATCGAGATACTCGGCGGTTTTCTTGCCGGGCTTGACTCCGGGTATGAATCCGTTGTTGCGCTTCATGTCTTCAGCCATCTGGGTGGGACGCACGGTGATGGCGGTGTAGAAGTAGGTGAAGGCCACGATGAGGATGAAATACACGAAGTTGTACCAGAAGCCGTTGATGTCGGCGAATGTGGCGAAGAAACCGGTGGCACCTTCACGCGCTCCGAAGCCTGACAGGGTCAGGGGGATGAACATGATGGCCTGGGCGAAGATGATGGGCATAACGCCGGCAGCGTTGACCTTCAGGGGGATGTACTGGCGCACACCTCCTACCTGGCGGTTGCCGACGATGCGCTTGGCATACTGCACAGGCACCTTGCGGGTTCCCTGGACGAGCAGCACCGCGCCGACTGTGACTGCGAAGAGCAGCACGATCTCCACGATGAACATGATCAGACCGCCTTCCGAGCCGGTTGATCCGGGCAGACGGCTGGTGAACTCGTAAACGAGCGACATCGGCAGGCGGGCGATGATACCCACGAGGATGATGAACGAGATACCGTTGCCGATACCGCGGTCGGTGATGCGCTCGCCAAGCCACATGATGAACATCGAGCCTGCGGCGAGGATGACCGTCAGGAACATCACCATCCAGATGCCCATGTCGCTGGTTCCGCCGGCGTTCACAATCTGAGCCTTCAGGTTGTAGAGGTAGGCGGGGCCCTGCACCAGGAGTATCAGCACGGTGAGGTAGCGGGTGTACTGGTTGAGCTTCTGGCGTCCGCTCTCGCCTTCGCGCTGCATCTTCTGGAAGGAAGGCAGCACCATGCCGGCAAGCTGGATCACGATTGATGCCGTGATGTAGGGCATGATACCGAGGGCGAAAATGGAGGCCTGGGAGAAGGCTCCTCCTGAGAACATGTCGAGCAGCTGCATCAGACCGGTCTTGTTGGTGAAGTTGGTGAGGGCTTCAAGGTCGGCGGGGTTGATGCCCGGCAGGACAACGTAACACCCCAGACGGTAAACCAGCACCAGCAGCACCGTGATGGTCAGTCGCTGACGCAGCTCCTGGATAGTCCAGATGTTTTTAAGGGTTTGAACGAATTTCATTTAATGGGGTGCTTTTGAGCGGTGGGAGGGAGTGTTTACTTCACTTTGGAGATCGAGCCTCCGGCTTCGGTGATTGCCTTCTCGGCGGCTGCCGAGTAAGCGTGGGCCTCAACCTTGAGGGCGCGTGTGACGGCGCCGTTGGCGAGGATCTTCACCAGCTGCTTGCGGTTGATGAAACCGGCTGCGCGGAGTTCGTCGAGGCCGATTTTCTCCAGGTTGCTGGCGGCCGCGAGGGTCTCCAGGGTCGAGAGGTTGATGGCCTTGTACTCTACGCGGCTGATGTTCTTGAAACCGAATTTGGGGAGACGGCGCTGGAGGGGCATCTGGCCACCTTCGAAACCGATCTTGCGTTTGTATCCGGAGCGCGACTTGGCTCCCTTGTGTCCGCGGGTAGAAGTTCCACCCTTGCCAGAGCCGGGACCGCGACCGATGCGGGTGCTGCGGGTCGTGGAGCCCACGGCGGGTTTTAAGTTACTTAAATCCATAGTTGCTGAATGCTAATGATATTGATTAAGCGTTGGTCACTTCTACCAAATGACGAACACGGTTTACCATACCCATCACGGAGGGGGTGTCTTCTTTCACCACCACGTGATTCATTTTCTTGAGGCCGAGGGCGTCGAGGGTACGCTTCTGCACCGCGGGAGCGCCGATGCGGCTCTTTATCTGCTTGATTTTAATCTGTGCCATTGTTGTAGCTTTCCTGGGGTTAGCCGTTGAATACCTGGTTGACGGAGATGCCGCGGTTCTGGGCCACCTGGGCGGGGGAACGCATCTCGCCGAGGGCGGCGATGGTGGCCTTCACCAGGTTGTGGGGGTTGGATGAGCCCTTTGACTTGGCAAGCACGTCGGTGATGCCGACGCTCTCGAGGACGGCACGCATGGCACCGCCGGCTTTCACACCGGTACCGTGGCTGGCGGGCTTGAGCAGCACCTCGGAACCGCCGAAGTGGGCAGTCTGCTCGTGGGGGATGGTGCCTTTGTGGACAGGCACGCGGATGAGGTTCTTCTTGGCTGCCTCAACGCCTTTGGCGATGGCGGCCTGCACCTCGTTGGCCTTTCCGAGGCCCCAGCCGATGATTCCGTCTTCATTGCCGACCACGACGATGGCGGCGAAGGTGAATGTGCGGCCTCCCTTGGTCACCTTGGTGACGCGGTTGATAGCCACCAGACGGTCCTTGAGTTCTATGTCGTTGGTTGTCTTAACTCGGTTGTTCTTGTTTACCATTGTCGTTTAGAATTTAAGTCCGCCTTCGCGAGCTGCGTCAGCCAGTGATTTAACTCTGCCGTGGAAAAGGTAACCGTTGCGGTCGAATACCACTTCGGTGTAACCTGCGGCGATAGCCTTCTCTGCGATGGCCTTTCCGACCTTGGCGGCGATTTCGGTCTTGGTGCCCTCGGCGATGCCCTTAGAGGAAGCGCTGGCGAGGGTCTGGCCCTTGAGGTCGTCAACAAGCTGGACGTAGATCTGCTTGTTCGAACGGAAAACGGTCATACGGGGACGCGCGGCGGTGCCGGAGATGCGGCCACGGATGCGCGCCTTGATTTTATTTCTTCTTTGCTGCTTGGAGATCATTTTTCTTACAGTCGATGTAGGTTCAACTTATGTTTACTTGGCACCGGCGGTCTTTCCGCTCTTGCGACGGATAACCTCGCCAACAAACTTGATACCTTTACCCTTGTAGGGCTCGGGCTTGCGGAGGGAGCGGATTTTGGCGCACACCTGACCGAGGAGCTGCTTGTCGTCGCTCTCGAGGATGATCAGGGGGTTTTTGTTACGCTCCGACTTTGCCTCGACCTTGATCTCGGGGGGAAGCTTGATGAAGATGGCGTGGGAGTAACCCAGGGATAACTCGAGCACCTGGCCTGTGGCCGACGCGCGATAACCTACGCCGACGAGCTCCATCTCCTTGCGGTAGCCGGTGGAGACGCCAACAACCATGTTGTTGAGCAGCGAGCGGTAGAGGCCGTGCTGGGCGCGGTGCTCGCGGTCGTCGGTGGGACGGTTGATATGGAGGTGACCGTCTTCGAGCTTGATCTCAAACTCGGGGTTGACGGCCTGTACGAGGGTTCCTTTGGGACCTTTGACGGTAACGACGTTGTCTTTGGCGATTTCAACGGTTACGCCTGCGGGGATTTCGATGGGGGCTTTACCTATACGAGACATATTGTTTTCCTCCTTTCGATTAATAAACGTAACAGAGAACTTCGCCGCCGATCTTCTCCTGGGCGGCCTTTTTGTTGGTCATGACACCCTTGGATGTGGAGAGGATGGCGATACCCAGGCCGTTGAGCACGCGGGGCATCGACTTGTAGCCGCAATACTGGCGGAGGCCGGGACGGCTGACGCGCTTGAGGCCCTTGATGGCGTTTACGCGGTCTACGGGGTCATACTTGAGGGCGACCTTGATGGTGCCCGAAGGGGTCTCACCTTCAATGAACTTGTAGTTGAGGATGTAGCCCTGCTCGAAGAGGATTTTGGTGATCTCCTTCTTGAGGTTGGAGGCCGGAATCTCGACCACGCGGTGCTGGGCCTTGATGGCATTCCTCAATCTTGTCAGATAATCTGCTATTGGATCTGTCATTGTTGTTGGGTTGTTTTAAACTCGACGGGCTGGCCCGTCAGTATTTAAAATTTGATTTTGCGCCGGGATATCGTCGTGATACCGCCGGACTGGTTTGAAGCGCGGAAACTGCTCCTCTGCCCTTGCGGGATTGAGGAAACTCCCTTTCGGGATCATTTTCGCGGCCCTGCGACGGGCGGCCGGGATTGCTGTCCGGGGGGTCCCGCAGAAACTGGGCTTACCCGGATGATCTCCTGCACGTAGGCCGTGCCGGGCGTTTTCTGACGGAGGCGGGCGCCTTGCGCTCCCCTCGCGCGATGTCAGGGGTTGTCCGCGGAGCTTACCAGCTTGCTTTCTTCACACCGGGGATAAGGCCGGCAGATGCCATTTCGCGGAACTGGATACGCGAGATGCCAAACTGGCGCAGGTAGCCTTTGGGACGGCCGGTGATGGAGCAACGGTTGTGGAGGCGCACGCTTGACGCGTTCTTGGGGAGAAGCTGGAGGGCCTCATAGTCACCGGCAGCCTTGAGGGCGGCCTTCTTGGCGGCATACTTGGCGACGAGCTTCGCGCGCTTCACTTCGCGGGCTTTCATTGATTCTTTTGCCATGTCCTGAAGTTAACGGTTAATATTATGGTTTACTGATACTCAACGAAAAAACTTCCGATTCCTCACTGCTTCCCGCAACAGCTCCCCGGAGAGGGAGGCGAGAAGTACCTCGGAACCGCAAGTGACATAAAAGTCGCTAATTTTCAAGCCTTTGCACAACCTTGTTTCTCATCGCGGACTCCATTGCAAGAATTCCAGAAGGAACCGCCAGGCGGCATCGGCCTCTAAATCAGGTGCAAAGTTCGTGATTTTTTCCGAAACGGCATAGCAAAAAGCAGTTATTTCGGCCTGAAACTGCCCTCTTCCAATGTTAAACTTTCTTAAAAGCACTCCGGAGATGACCGGCGGAATCAACCAGGCTGCATTTCAGGCAACGGCAGCCACGGGAGAATACGGCAAACACGGGAACCCGGACGCTCATCCGCCGCCATCCTCCCCATCCCATCTCTCGATGTCCCTGCGGTTCTTCTCAACCATCTTCCGGCGCTTATCCTTCCAGTCGCGTCCCCATTTCCTCCGTCCCCTCAGATAGTCTATGCCGAGCATACCTTTGAGACGCTGCAACACCGCCCTCTCGAAGGTCAGCTTCTCCACATTCCGCCCCACCAGCCTCCTGTCGGGGGCAATGCCGAGTTTCACCAGGTCATGGTCGACATTGTCAACCCTCTCTATGAGCGACATTATGCCGGGCTGCAGCTCCGGGGCCTCCGGCGGCTCCATGATGGCCAGCCCGACACCCCGCGACTGACGGCGCTCCCATTTCCTGGCCTCCTTCACGGTTATGTACTCCTTGTCTATCATATAGACCTCGGCGTATGTGCTGACGGAATACGGCTCGTCGACACGGTTGAACATGAACATCCCGTGTCCCCGCCCGTCCGACTCGATATTGAAGGAATATCCGGCCAGATCGACCGGCATCACCGAGTCTTCGGCGATGTTCTCATAATTGAACCTCGCGCGCAGCTGCCCGAATTCGACATCCTTCCGGAAGAAGGAGGCGAGACCGGGCACCCATCTGCGGGCCGACGCGTCGGCGAGCACGTCGACATCGAGCGACAGACGGCTCCCGTTCCTGCCCCATATCTCGGAGGGGCTGTACTTCCCCTTGACCGTGTCCGTCCCCTTTTCGACATCCCGCAGCCGCGCGGGCATACGGGGTGTGGCGGGGACGCCCATCCAGTCGGCCCAGGAGAAATGATGGTTGCAGCGGTCACTCACGCTGTCAAGCCCCTCTGCATTCGTGAACCTGTAATAAGACTTCGAGGAAAGCACGCGCGGGTTGCTCCAACCCCTGAAACTCCCCTTGTCGTCGGGGGGGAAGCATGTAATCGGCCATCTTTTCCCTGAAAAGGAACACGGTGTCGGTGTAGGTGGTCAGCATGGAGTATTCCCTCACATACGCGAGCATATGGAGTATCTTGCGCCCACGGGACTCCACGGTAACTTCCGACAGCTCCGTCGAGTTCTCCACCATGAAAATCGTGTCGTTGCCGCATATCGGCACTGTCTTCTCCCTGTATCCGATATAACGGATCGTCACCGGGTACTCGGCGGGGGAGACATACGGCATCTTCCCGTCAGAGCGGGTGATGCCGGCAAACCGCCCGTTGCGGTCGAACACTGAGGCCGACGGAAGCGACAGGCGGCTCACCGAGTCGGCCACCACCGCGCGGACAGACTGCCCCGAGACTCCCGCCACGCACAATGACAAAATACACAACAAAAATACCGGGCGCCACATAGCGTTTCTCTTAGTTTCTCTTAATAGTAAGCTTACAGGGGTGACCGCCACGCTTGCGCGAACAGGCTTCCGGTCATCCCCCCTCTGCTGCAAATTTAACGCTAATTTCCTTACGCCGACAGTCGTTTCACATTCTTTGTCACACTGTTACGGTTTTTTAAAACAAAAAGCCAGAGGAGCGACACCGCCGTCTGTGGCGGGTCGCTCCTCTGATATGGATTCCTTCAGTCAGGAGTCAGGCGGGGCAGCACCCCGGGTGACTGCTTATTTCTTGAAGGGGAGGCCGAAGTGCTTGAGCAGAGCGTAACCTTCCTCGTCGGTGTTGGCCGAGGTGACGAAGGTGATGTTCATACCCATGAGCTTCGAGATGTTGTCGATGTTGATTTCGGGGAAGATGATCTGCTCGGTGATGCCGAGGGTGTAGTTGCCACGGCCGTCGAGCTTGCCTTCGATACCCTTGAAGTCGCGGATACGGGGCAGGGCCACGCGCACGAGTCTTTCGAGGAACTCATACATCTTGTCGCGACGAAGGGTCACACGGGCGCCGATGGGCATCTTCTTGCGGACCTTGAAGTTCGAGATGTCTTTCTTCGAGAGGGTCTGCACGGCCTTCTGGCCGGTGATGGCAGTCAGCTCGTTGATTGAGGTCTCGATGATCTTCTTGTCCTGGGTGGCTTCGCCGAGGCCCTGGTTGATGACGATCTTCTTCAGACGGGGCACCTGCATCGGAGTCGTGTAGTTGAACTCCTTGGTCATTGCGGGCGCGATGGTCTCTTCGTATTTTTTCTGGAGTGTAGTGCTCATTATTTGATTTCCTCTCCGGATTTTTTAGCGTAACGAACTTTCTCGCCCTTATCGTTGACGCGGATGCCGATACGGGTGGGCTTTCCGCTCTTGGGGTCGATGAGGCTGAGGTTTGAGATATTGATGGGGGCTTCCATCTTTACGATGCCTCCCTGGGGATACTTCGCGGTGGGCTTGGTGCTCTTGGAGACGATGCGTACGCCTTCAACGATGGCGCGGTTCTTGGCAGCGTCTACAGAAAGCACGCGACCCTGCTTGCCGCGGTCCTCGCCTGAGAGAACGTAAACGGTATCGCCCTTTTTAATATGCATTTTGCTCATAATGGGGATGACGTGTCGTCGTTTTTTGTTTACGGTTGGGTTGACAGTGATTAGAGGACCTCGGGGGCGAGGGAGACAATCTTCATGTTGGTCGCGCGGAGCTCGCGGGCGACGGGGCCGAAGATACGGGTGCCGCGGAGCTCGCCGGCGTTGTTAAGCAGCACGCAGGCGTTGTCGTCGAAACGGATGTAGGAACCGTCGGGACGGCGGATTTCCTTCTTGGTGCGTACTACGACGGCCTTGGAGACTGTACCCTTCTTTACGTCTGAAGAGGGGATGACGCTCTTGACGGAGACAACGATGATGTCGCCTACGGACGCGTAACGACGGCCGGTGCCACCGAGGACGTGGATACACAGTGCCTCTTTGGCGCCGCTGTTGTCGGCAACGGTCAATCGGGATTCGGTCTGTATCATGGCTTACTTCACTTTTTCGATGATTTCAACTAATCTCCAACGCTTGGTCTTCGACAGGGGACGGGTCTCCATCAGGCGAACCTTGTCGCCGACGCTGCACTCGTTCTTCTCGTCATGTGCGTGGAACTTCTTGGTCTTGTTGACGAACTTGCCGTAGATGGGGTGTTTCTCCTTCCATTTCACCGTAACGGTGATCGACTTGTCGCCCTTGTTGCTCGACACGATGCCGACGCGCTCTTTGCGCAGGTTTCTTTTTTCTTCCATAACAGGTTGAATAAAAGGTAAGGGTAATTACGGTTAACTGGGGGATTATTTTCCGGCGAGCTCGCGGGCGCGCAGCTCGGTCTTCACTCGTGCAATCATCTTGCGGTCAGCAGTGATTTTCGCGGGGCTGTCCAGGGGGGAGACGGCGTGGTTGGCCTTCATCTGAAGGTACTCCTTCTCCATCTGCGCCAGACGCTCGCGAAGATCGGCCGTAGAGAGCTCTTTGATTTCTTCTTTCTTCATAGCTTTCTTTTTCGGGCTTTTGGTTGTTTGACTTGTGGATGATTAGAGGGTGAGGTTGGGATCGTAATCGCGGCTCACGACAAACTTGGTTGTCACGGGAAGCTTCTGGGCGCCCAGGCGGAGGGCTTCCTTGGCCACGTCGAAGGGCACACCGTCGATCTCGATGATCATGCGGCCGGGGGTGACAGAGGCCACGTATCCTTCGGGGTTACCTTTACCTTTACCCATACGTACGTCAAGAGGCTTCTTGGTGATGGGCTTGTCGGGGAAGATGCGGATCCAGAGCTGTCCCTGGCGCTGCATATAACGGGTCACAGCGATACGAGCTGCCTCGATCTGGCGTCCGGTGATCCACTTGGCCTCGAGGGTCTTGATGCCGAACGAACCGAAAGCGAGCTGGTTGCCGCGCTGGGCGTTGCCTTTTGCGCGGCCTTTCTGTACTCTGCGAAATTTAGTTTTTTTCGGTTGTAACATTTTTGATAGATGTTAGTTGGGGTGGTTTCCCTCCTTGGGCGCCTGCGGCGGAGGCTTGACGATCCGTCCGCCGCGTGGCGCTTTATGGTCAGTCAGCGGGATTCCGGCCTTAGAGGAAGGGGGCGGCCGGCCCTGCGGGCAGTCCTCGGGAGAGTCGCCGGGTTGTCAGGTGAGAGATTAGCGACCGTTGTTTGAGGAGGCGTTGCGGGGTTTGCGGAAGCCGCCGCGGCGCTGGTTGCCGCGGTCGCCGCCCTGGGGACGGCCTTCCTTGCCGGTGTTGGTGAAGTTGGGGGCGAGGTCACGCTTGCCGTACACTTCACCGCGGCAGATCCAAACCTTCACACCAACCACGCCTACCTTGGTGTGTGCCTCAACCAGAGCGTAGTCGATGTCGGCACGGAGGGTGTGGAGGGGTGTGCGGCCTTCCTTGAACATTTCGGAGCGGGCCATTTCGGCGCCGTTGAGGCGGCCTGAAACCTGCACCTTGATGCCTTCGGCGCCGGAGCGCATGGTGGCGGCGATGGCCATCTTCACTGCGCGGCGGTAGGCGATTTTGCCTTCGATCTGACGGGCGATGGTGGAGGCCACGATCTGCGCGTCGAGTTCGGGACGTTTTACCTCGAAGATGTTGATCTGAACATCCTTGTCGGTTATCTTCTTGAGCTCTTCCTTAAGCTTGTCTACCTCTGAGCCGCCCTTGCCGATGATCAGGCCGGGACGCGAGGTGCAGACGGTGATGGTGATGAGCTTGAGGGTGCGCTCGATGACGATGCGGGAAACGCTCGACTTGGCCAGACGGACGTTGAGGTACTTACGGAGCTTAGAGTCTTCCAGAAGGGTGTCGCCGTACTTTTTGCCGCCGAACCAGTTGGAGTCCCAGCCGCGGATCACGCCGAGGCGGTTGCTGATTGGATTTACTTTCTGTCCCATAGGTTAGTCTTTGTCCTGGATGGTTACGTCTTTGTCAATGGTGTCCACCACGAGGGTAACGTGGTTGGCACGTTTGCGGATACGGTAGCCGCGGCCCTGGGGAGCTGTGCGCAGGCGCTTGAGCATGGGAGCCGGGTTAACGAAGATTGTGGAAATATAGAGTTCGCCGCTTTCAGCCTTGCGGTCGTTTTTGGCCTCCCAGTTGGCGATTGCCGAACGGAGGAGCTTCTCGAGGCGGGCGGCAGCCTCCTTGTTGGAGAACTTGAGGATACCGAGGGCACGGAAGACTTCCTTGCCGCGGACCAGGTCAGCCACCAGGCGCATCTTGCGGGGCGACGAGGGGACGTTGGTCAGCTTGGCGAAGGCAACTTCCTTCTGGGCGTCCTTTCTTGCCTGAGCGGAGTTTCTTTTTCTTACACCCATTTTATTTGATGTTCGTTTTTTTAGGGGGAATTTTTACTTGAGCCTCTTGTCGATAGACAGGTCAGCCGTTGTGGATTGAAGGTTGGTGAAGGGCCCTTGGCTTACTTCTTCTTGTTGCCGCCGTGGCCGCGGAAGTTGCGGGTGGGGGCGAACTCTCCGAGCTTGTGGCCTACCATGTTCTCGGTCACGTAAACCGGGATGAACTTGTTGCCGTTGTGCACGGCGAAGGTGTGGCCGACGAACTCGGGGGCAATCATCGAAGCGCGGCTCCAGGTCTTGATGACCGACTTCTTGCCGGAAGCTTCCATTGCGTTAACCTTCTTTTCGAGCTTGACGCTGATGAAGGGGCCTTTTTTAAGTGAACGACTCATTCTTTTGAGATCTGGTTAGAAGTTAGCTACGGGATTACTTTTTCCGTCTTTCGATGATGTACTTCGAAGAGAGCTTCTTCGGAGCGCGTGTCTTGAGACCCTTTGCGTAGAGGCCCTTGCGCGAACGGGGATGACCACCGGAAGCGCGGCCTTCGCCACCACCCATGGGGTGATCGACGGGGTTCATGACAACACCACGGTTGCGGGGACGACGACCCAGCCAGCGGCTGCGGCCGGCCTTTCCTGAGCGCTCCAGGGAGTGCTCCGAGTTGCCGACAACGCCGATGGTCGCCTTGCAGGCGGCCAGGATCTTGCGGGTCTCACCCGAAGGAAGCTTCACGATCACATAGTCGCCCTCGCGGGAAACGAGCTGTGCGAAGGTACCGGCGGAACGGGCCATGAAGGCTCCCTGGCCGGGACGAAGCTCGATGTTGTGGATTACGGTACCGACGGGGATTTTGCTCAGGGGGAGGGCGTTGCCCACTTCGGGGGCTGCCTCGGCGCCGGAGACTACCGTCTGGCCAACTTCTAAGCCATTGGGTGCGATGATGTAGGCTTTTGCGCCGTCGACGTAGTAGAGCAGGGCGATACGGGCCGAACGGTTGGGATCGTACTCGATGCTCTTGACGACTGCGGGCACACCGTCTTTGTTTCTCTTAAAGTCAATGATGCGGTATTTGCGTTTGTGTCCACCGCCCAGGTAGCGATTGGTCAGGTGGCCTTCGGCGTTGCGGCCGCCGGTGCTTTTTTTACCGACTGTAAGAGATTTTTCTGGCGTGGTAGCAGTGATCGCTCCTTTGAACACGCCAATAACTTTGTGTCTCTGCCCAGGTGTGGTGGGCTTGAATTTTCTTACTGCCATTTTCTATTGGTAGATGAGTGTCTGATCGGGATGCCGGTGGGGCCGAAGTATGACTGAGGCGGTTTGTGGCCGCTCACCACTTGTCGGCCTTCATCGGCGGGGCCGGCCTCGCGGGGAGGCCGGCCTCCGGCCCGAAGGGACGTTTTAGATGTTGCTGTAGAAATCGATGGTCTGGCCTTCCTCGAGGGTGATGTAGGCCTTCTTCCATTCGTCGGTCTTACCGCGCAGGAGGCCGCTCTTGGTGTAGCGGGCCTTGTTCTTGCCGCGGACAACCTGGGTGTTGACTGCCGCAACCTTCACGCCGTAGAGTTTCTCAACGAGGTCCTTGATCTGGAACTTGTTGGCGTCGGGGGACACACGGAAAGTGTAGCGGTTGAGCTTGTCGGTCAGCCTGGTGGCTGATTCGGTCACAATGGGCTTGATTGAAATTTCCATTCTTATGTTCCTCCTGAAGGTTAGAGTTTGTTAACGATCTCGAGGCCGCTCTCGGTGATGACCACAGCCTTGTTGTTCATCACGGCGTAGGTGTTGAGGTCGGCGGCGCGCATCACGCGGGTTTCGGGGATGTTGCGGGCCGACAAGGCTACGTTGGCGTCGACGGCGGAGGTCACGAAGAGCACTCTCTTGTCGTTGACCTTGAGGCCGTTCTCGATGGCGAGGAAGGCCTTGGTCTTGGGAGCCTCGAGGGTGAAATCCTCGACGATGGTGATCTGGCCTTCCTTGGCTTTCAGCGAGAGAGCCGAGCGGCGGGCGAGATTCTTGAGTTTCTTGTTGAGTTTGAAGCGGTAGTCGCGGGGACGGGGGCCGAATACGCGGCCACCGCCTACGAGCACGGGCGAGTTGATGTCACCGATACGGCTGCCGCCGCCGCCCTTCTGCTTGTGGAGCTTGCGGGTGGAACCGGAAACTTCGCTGCGCTCTTTGGACTTGTGGGTACCCTGGCGCTGGTTTGCCAGGAACTGCTTCACGTCGA
The DNA here is from genome assembly GCA_947177635.1 of uncultured Porphyromonadaceae bacterium. Taxonomy (GTDB): domain Bacteria; phylum Bacteroidota; class Bacteroidia; order Bacteroidales; family Muribaculaceae; genus UBA7173. The sequence goes on from CAMWVQ010000050.1 coordinate 15,853, forward strand.
GGTAGATGGCGTGTTCGTTAACGTCGATGGCGAACACCTCGTCGTTGAGGAGGGCCTTGCGGCCGGTGTCCTCACCTTTTATGTTGTAGATTGCGAGTTCCATTGACTATTTCTCTATCATTACGATTGAACCTTTACTTCCGGGGATCGAGCCCTTGATCATCATCACGTTGTGTTCGGGGATGATTTTGACCACCTTGAGGTTTTGCACGGTCACGCGCTCGTTACCGGTCTGGCCGGCCATGCGCATTCCCTTGAACACCTTCGCGGGGTAGGAGCAGGCACCCACCGAACCGGGGGCGCGCAGACGGTTGTGCTGGCCGTGGGTAGCCTGGCCGACACCGCCGAAACCGTGGCGCTTCACAACGCCCTGGAAACCCTTACCCTTGGAAGTGCCGACGATGTCGACAAAGTCATCCTCGGAGAAGAGGTCAACAGTAATGGTATCGCCGAGTTTGTACTCGCCGTTGAAACCCTTGAACTCGGCCAAGTGGCGCTTGGGGGTTACACCGGCTTTCTTGAAGTGACCGAGTTCGGGCTGGGTGCAGTGCTTTTCCTTCTGCTCCTCGAATCCGAGCTGGAGGGCGTCATAGCCATCGGTCTCAACGGTTTTCACCTGGCAAACCACACAAGGACCTACTTCGATAACAGTGCACGGAAGGTTCTTTCCGTCGGCACTGAAAACGGATGTCATTCCGATTTTCTTTCCTAATAATCCTGGCA
>CAMWVQ010000051.1 GCA_947177635.1 uncultured Porphyromonadaceae bacterium
GCCGGAATCAGGCGGAACCGGGGCCGGGGCAAGGAGGTTGCCGGAGGGTGGGGCGGAAAGGACGGACAGCGAGGCACCCCTCCCTCCGGTCGGGCACCGGACATCGCCACGGGGAAGGGGCGTTTTTTTGACAGGGAAGGGGTGTTTTTTTTCTTCAAACTGGGGTGTTTTTCTCCAAACAGGGATGTTTTTTTCAAGGAGGGATGGTTGTTTCTTCAAACAGGGATGGGATTTTTTTGACGGGAGCGAGGTTTGTCGTAAATTTGCGCCGCGATATTTTCAAGGATATTTCAACATTAATGTATAAATTCCCCTATAAACATATATAAAATGAGAATCGAGAGGATTGACAGACTTGACGACCCCAGGCTTGCCCCATACGCGTCTCTCACGGAGGCGCAGTTGAGAAACCGGCTTTCCCCGGCCGACGGGCTGTTTATCGCGGAGAGCCCTAAGGTAATCAGGGTCGCGCTGCAGGCGGGGTTCAGGCCGCTGTCAATGCTTTGCGAGGAACGTCACATCGAGGGGGACGCCGCCGACATAATAGCCCGCGTGGAGGATATGCCTATATATACAGGCGCGCGCGAGATGCTGCGGGAGCTGACGGGTTACACTCTCACACGCGGGGTATTGTGCGCCATGCGGCGCCCCGCCCCACTCACGGCGGAAGAGGTCTGCCGCGGCGCGAGGCGTGTGGCTGTGATAGATGACGTGACAGACACGACCAACATCGGCGCGATTTTCAGGTCGGCGGCCGCATTGGGCATCGATGCGGTGCTGCTCAGCCCCACAGCCTGCGATCCGCTCAACCGCCGCGCCGTCAGGGTGTCGATGGGGACGGTGTTCCTCCTCCCCTGGGCATACCTTGACAGCACCGACTATCTCCCCGCACTACGTTCGCTCGGCTTCAAGACCGTGGCGATGGCTCTCAGCGATAACTCGGTAGCCATCGACGACGCGGCCCTTTGCGCCGAGCCGCGCCTGGCCATAATCCTCGGCACAGAGGGGGAAGGCCTCCCGTCACGAATAATCGAGGGGGCGGATTATGTGGCGCGCATACCGATGTCTCACCAGGTCGACTCACTGAACGTCGCAGCCGCGTCGGCTGTGGCATTCTGGCAGTTACGCGCCCACACCAATTAAAAAGCCATCTGCCATAGGCACTTTCCTCTAAATCATTCGTCTAAAATTCACCCAATTTAATTTTTCTTGAAAATTATTTGGATTTCACGAATTCAAGTCGTATCTTTGCCACACACACAATCATAGATTACCCCAGAATCCATTTGTTACTGTGACATCTTTTTTATGTTGAACCTTTCAAATAATATAACATATGAGATACGGAACAGCAATTATGGTGTTTCTGGTCTTTTTGGTTGCAGAGGTCGCGAGCGGAACAGCCCACCGCACCATACAACACTGGTTTTATGAACTACCATCCTGTGGAATCCAAGAGATTCCACAAGATTCCTCGTGGAAAGCTCCATCATCCTCACAAGGAGCAATTCTCTTGACATTCGACAATGTCAATGATTCTGATATGCAGGCCTGTATGAAACAGGCTGCGAGATATTGGGGGCAAGTACTCTCAAATTCCACACCAATCCACATCAACGTGGCTTATCTCGAAGATTTGCAGGAAGAATTAGCGGTATGTGATGTCGTCTTTTTTGAGGAAACCCCGACCACAATGGTTCCATCCGCGCTATATGCTCAACAGAAAGCCATCGAGAGTACCCCTGAAAGCCCGGACGCGTACATCTGGCTTAACCCGACCAAACAATGGGATTGTAGTAACGGAGGGAATATCAATCCGAACTCGAACAGTCTATATACTACAACCCTTCGTTCCATTGCCGTCTGTCTCGGATTCGGCTCCAGTGTAACCTCTTATGATGGAACCACTCCATGTTTCCAGTGGGATGGCCATCTTTCGGCATTTGACAAATTAATAGCAGACACTAATGGAAAAAAATTGGAAGATTGCATATACAACTACGTCGACCTTCAACAATTCGTCTCCCCATCCGGCTCAACAAATGTCTATGTCGGGCGAAATGACCTCAACCACAAAATGTACACCCCCTCAACTTACCGAATGAGGGAATCACTTGTGTATCTTGACAACAAACATTCTTTAATGCATTACGGTCTCGGAATGGGGGACTGTAATTTTCAGATTGACAATGTAACTGCGGAACTGATGAATATGATTGGGTGGAATATCCCCATCAATATCGCAGGGAGAATCACTTGTAGAAACATTGATGACGACGGGAGTATCTCTGCCCTTGTTCACAACTATTTCTCTGTTGAATTTGAGGCAGCAACCACTGTTGAAGCATACAATTGGGAGTTTCGGCTATTTTCCGAGAATGATGGCCAACCAGTCACCCTTCAAACATCCAATCAGGAACAGTTTAAATTAGAACCTATTAATAATCTGTCAGGATTTCAAGAAAATTCCGACGGCACTCTTAGAGGAGAGATCAGATTAAGCCTCTCTGTTGGAGGTAATACGTATCAGCTCTCCCCCTTATCTTTGGGTTTATCCCAACTACCTCATTTCAAAAACATTGCTTTGATTGGCTATGATTATTACAATGAGGATTCATATGAACTCTACTATGCAGTCGAATGTCTTGGCGCAACGAAATTTTCAATCTGCATTATGGAGATGACAAATCCCATCTATAAGGTCATAGACATCACTGCCACACCCCACAATCATGTGACAATCACCGACCTTAACCGTTCGGATTCTGTAGAGCTTGAATTTTCCGCCACAAACAGCCACGGGACAACTACTGTTTCAAAAACAGTTAACCCCAACAGGATTTTCTGCCAATTAGACAATCCATTATGTCATCTTCAATTTGAAAAGCACGATAAATTCGAAGAGTTTGTGGATTTATCATATATAAATGTTTACGACTCCAACTCCAATTTCATCGCCAAGGGAAAGACATATGATGAATTAGTTAAAATCCTGCCTCCAGGACAATATTTTTTTCATTATTATCGCAACGGAGAACTCGTAAAAATGCAAATGGTTGTCATCCAATAGCATTTTATTAACACATTGTCACAAACAACAAAAAACAAATCCCTATGAAAAAACTGTTTATCGCGCTTTGCGGTCTGCTTCTTTTTAGCGGTCTGCAAGTTTCGGCAGATAATTCATCTTCTCAGGAAGAGCAGGTTCTGGAAATCGTGGATGTTGAATACGATTACTGCTATCGGCCTGAATCAGAATATTGGTATGCCGACATAATCGGGGAAATGAACATCACCATCAGGGTTAAGGGCATCAACTTTTTCCACGTGGAATTCTCAGGAGGCCATTATGACACTCCCGAAGAAGCTCCTTTACAGGGGAAGTGGCTACAATGTTGCAATCCTGAAGGTGAACAGCTCACCGTACATTTCCCCATAATCTTATGGGGAGGATGGGCAAGATGCGGCTACTATTTAAAAGGGAATCCAGAAATACAATACACTCCCTATGTATGGTCAACGGATTATATCGACCAAGAAACGTTGGATATGTATTTCGGTGGCATTGAAGGAATCAACGCCAACACTCCACTCACCATAGAAATCCACGGTAGGGAAATTTCCATTTCCGGCATCACCTCCGCATCCCCATCCGTAACCATCACCGACCTTGCCGGACGCACAATACTGTTCAGGACACTGTATCCTGAATCCGGTGAAACCCGACTCAATGTCGAGAATCTCAATTCCGGGATATACATCCTCTCTATATTTGACGGCAACAATTCATCCAACTCAAAAATCCAACTCAAATGAGACTGAAAGGAATAATCGCCATATGTCTTCAACCATACTCCCTTGTAATGGCCAGGAATACCAAGAGACCGAAAATTATGTCTCCGAGGCATCCAACCCAATCATCTGCGGACTGCCTTCCATCCGCGAAATAAACGGGGGCAGCGTTTTCAAGGTACAATATACCGGCAATTGGTCACCTGAAATGAGAGGCGCGTTTGAATATGCCTGCAAGATAGTCGAAGAAATTATGCCACCTTGTCTTCCTATCACAGTAAAAGCAGAGATCAGCGAGGGTGCGGTGCCCAACATCGGCTTCTCAAGTGTGAAATTCATCGGCTACAATGATTTTTCATGTGGAAGAGACCAACTTATCTCACTCGCGCCACAAATCAAGGCGGTGGTGCTCGGGGAATATGAAACCCGCTCGTTCTATCAGTTCTTCAACAAAATCGAATCCGTATCATTTTTTGAAGATTTCTCAAAACCGGACATCAAAATAACATATTACAGAAATCATCTGGATGACTGCTCATTCTCTTTGTCAGAAATTCCAGGTGATAAATATGATTTCGTATCCATCGCAATCCGCGATTTGCTGAAAGGACTTGGTTTCACATCGACTTTCAAGGCAAATACCGCTAACAAGGAAGTCATCAATGTAGCCAATGACAACACCACATCTTTTGACAGCTATGTCAGGGCGTCTTTATTTGGCGACGGCACAAAGACCCCATTTGAAAACGCGACCTGTGGCGCGTTGCCCTTATACGGTAAACGCACCCTTTCGGGGAACATCCAACTCAGCTTATATGCTCCGAGCAACTGGCAGGATGGGATGTCCCTCAACTACTTCATCCCATCGGAGGACTACCAGATTTCCAAAGTCTTGAGATATGATTTCGGGAAAGGCACAGTCACACGCGATTTGGATGACCCGAACAATATGTCCCTATTTCAGGACTTGCTCTATTGGTTCACATTCACGACCACCTCTACAGGAAACATATCCTCATCCGGGAACGGCTCAACCGAAAATTTCGTGAAATACAACGGACAAATTTCCGTGGATTTCGGCAAAAACAGTATGCCTCTCCATTCCAATGCAGAAATGCCGGAGATTCCACAAAAAGTCGCCGAATGGACCAATCCGACAACAATAGAACATATCATCTCATATTGCAAACCGTTCCATATGTTTTACCACGGAATGGAAAATGAACTGGACAAAGATGGATGGACTGTATCCGTATTAAAAAAAGATGGCCGCTGGGATTGTGTATGTTTCAGTGGTTGGACTGACGATCAGATAACATTTAAGTTCAGCGACCTGACGTTCCATTACAATCCGGAAGATTACGCCCGTACCTGCGAAGGCTATCTGCGGTGTCGTATAACGAGGAGCTACAATCAATATGGTGGCAGCGGTAATCCCCGCCGGTATGACGCCCGGTATTTCGTGATGGATTATCTGCCGCAGGCTGTTGAGCTTGGGATTTCCTCAACCGGAGGAGAACAAAACCCGGGCATATCCGCAATGGCCACCACCACTCCGGTCAAAATCGGCATGAAAAATCTGGAGGGACTGACACGGCTTGTGCTTGAGGTAAAGCCGCAAGGCGCGAGAGTCCCGAACAAAATCGAGGTATTGGATCTGAAATCCGGTGTCGTTGAGCTGCAACTGACTTCCGGAAAGGTCACGACAATCACTCCGGTATCTTACAACGCCAACGGTTCTGCAACAGGAGAGCCACTGACCGTTGACCTATCCAAATGACACAGCCTGAGCGGCAGGGAACCCTTCCCTACCCCGGCAATAATCCCATAGGATTCCAAAACGACACACAGACGGCGGCTGCCTCCGGACCATCGGGGCAACCGCCGTTTCCTGTGAATGGATGCTCCACGCAGTCGCGGGGAATCCGTTTACTTGAATTCTGGGGGCGGATGTCGCTTCCAACATCCCGAGGGAGGTTTTTGACCTCACCCCGTCATCATTATCCTTTGTCAGTCTAACGCCTGGCGAAGGCGGATGGTTCATTCCCAGCCGCCATACTCACGCCCGGGGCAGGCTCACCAGCCGCCACGCGAACCGCCGCCGCCGGTCATACCGCCGCCGAAGGAGCCTCCGGAGAAACCTCCTCCCCCGCCGAAGCCGCCGCCACCACCTCCCAGAAAGACCGGAGGAGCTACCACCTTGGGAATCTCATAGGGTACGTTCGTGACGTTGTTGCAGTTGAAACAGCGGTAAGTCCTGATGCCCTGCCCTTTCGACATCGTCGTGGGCTGGCGGGTGATGCGGTCGGAAACCAACGCGGCCGTTCGCGCCCCGCAGACGTGGCATACCGAGTAGTTCTTCTGCCGGTTTATGAAGGGGATAATCTCGGTCTGGTTGCATGTCGGGCAGAGCCACACATCATAATCAACCGAATTTAGCCGCTCCTCGGCATCCTGAGCCGGGGTCAGATATTTGTTGTCGGTCTCCTCATCGAGGCGCGTCATCCGGGCCGAGCAGTTTGAACAAAGGCGAGGACGGGTACGTATGCGCCTCATGGTCAACAGCCACAGTATCAGCACCGGGGCGAGTATGCCCAGCGTGGCTGCGGTCAGCACCATCACCGCCAGCTTGTTTTTCTCGAAAAGGTGGTAAGCCTCGGCGGTGTCCTTCCCCCGGCTTCTGACAAGCAGCGAGAAATAATAGACGGCGAAAGCCACCAGCAGAATCAGACACACCGAGAGATAGACCTTGAAGAAGTCGCCGTCATCAGACGCCGAGCGGTCGTTTTCATATTTCGACATCAGTTCAGCCCGCGCATCCTCGTCGGTCAGCACACGGTTGAGGTCGGTGGCGGCTGCCACCACACCTCCGTCATAGTCCCCCTTCTGGAAATACGGCTTCATCGTCTGGTTGAGGATAGTCCAGCACAAGGCGTCGGGCAACACCCCCTCCACGCCATATCCGGTGCGGATGACAAACTTCCGGTCATCCCTGGAAATCAGCATAATCACACCATTATCCTTGTCTTTCTTGCCGGGTTTCCAGAGTTCGAAAAGCTCCGTGGCATAGTCGTCGATGTCCTCGCCTTCGAGGTTGTCGACGATGACAATCACCGGCTCGGCGGAAGACTGGCGCCACGCGTCAGCCATCAGGGAGTCAACCCTCGCGACAGCCCCGGGCGACAGCATACCGGCCATGTCGGTCACATACCGGGTGCGGTCCTTGACATGCACATTCTCGACATCCTTGACGGCGACAGCGCCGGCGAACATCGGAATCAACATCAGAAAGGATATAAGGAATCTAATCATAAGGTCACAAGTAACTGTTTTTAATCACAACGCCAATGACGGGTAGCGGGGTTCACACCGCAGGCAGACTCATACCGTTCAGCTTGCGGAAAAGGTCGAGAGCATAGACGTCGGTCATAGCCGACACATGGTCGACCACCCCCTGCAGCTTCGTGAAGAGGTCGGCAGAGGAGACATCATACTGGGCCGGCACCTGCGACAGCAGCAGCCTCGAATAATTCAGGTCTGGGTTGCAGACGGCGTGGACAAGTTTCTCAAGCAGGAATGATATGATGCGGTTACCGGCCAGCTCCACATCCACCACCTCGCGGGCCCTGTAAATCTTCGCCCACGACATGTCGTTGCATCTCTCATACGCCTGGCGCAGACGTTCCGGCGCGTGACCAAGCAACCGTCCCCGGAATTCACCGGCGAGAATCGCCTCCTCATTGTCGGCGAACACCCGCGCGCAGGCGGTCACCAGCTCCCCTATCACCCCCGAACGGAGGTAGGCTATCTTTTCGTTGGGGTCATCGAAACGCCCCATTATCTCAATGCTCCGTTCCTTGCGCTGCTCGGGGAGGAATGACAGGAACAGCCCGATTATCTCATCCGAACCCACGATTTTGAGCTTGTGGGCATCCTCAAGGTCCATCACCTCGTAACAGATGTCGTCTGCCGCCTCCACTATGTAGACCAGCGGATGGCGGGCATACCTCGACTCACCGGCAGGAGCCTCCAGACGCGGTATGCCGAGCTCGTCGGCTATGCGCCGGTAAGTCTCTGCCTCCGTTGTGAAGAAACCGAACTTCCCCTTGTCGCCCGAAAGCCCGGAGGAATAAGGGTATTTCACAATCGAGGCCAGCATCGAGTAAGTCATCGCGAAGCCCCCGCTGCGGCGTCCCTGGAACTGGTGGGTCAGCACCCTGAGGGCATTGGCATTCCCCTCGAAATTCACCAGGTCGGCCCACTGCGCCGGGGTCAGCCGCTCCTTCAGGAAAGCCCCCTCACCCTCTGAGAAGAAGGTCGCTATGGCCTTCTCGCCGGAATGGCCGAAGGGAGGATTCCCCATGTCGTGGGCCAGACATCCCGCCGCCACTATGTCGCCGATTGACTCCAGGGCCTTGGCCGAGGCAGTCCCCTGGTGGCGAGGCATAATCAGGCTCACCACCTCATTGGCCATCGAACGTCCGACCGATGCCACTTCAAGGCTATGGGTCAGACGGTTATGCACGAAGATACTTCCCGGCAGGGGAAACACCTGCGTCTTGTTCTGCAACCGCCGGAAGGGGGAAGAGAACACAAGCCGGTCGAAGTCGCGCTGAAAGTCAGTGCGGCTTCCACGCCTCGGGTCGTGGTAATCCTCCAGGCCGAAACGCTTGTCGGAGACCAGACGCTCCCAGCTCATCATATTCCTCTCGCGGTCAGGCATCAGTCTCGGATTCGGGAGAAGTCTCCCCCAGGTCGTCATACTTCTGGAAAAGGAAATCATTGTAGGGGAAACGTTCCATATGTATCTCCTTCGCCTTCTGGTAAATCTTCTCTTTAAGCTCATCGATGTTGGTGCCCTTCCTGGCCGAGATGAACACACAGTTGCCCGGGTCGAGGCGGTTCATCCAGGTCTGCTTCAGCTCCTCCAGGGGGATATTCTCCCGTGAGCGCGGTGTCAGGTCATCCTCATCCTTGGCCACATGGCTGTAGGCGTCAATCTTGTTGAACACCATGATCATCGGCTTGTCGGCCGACCCGCACACCTCGGCGAGGGTCTTGTTGACCACCTCAATCTGCTCCTCGAACTGGGGATGGGAGATGTCGACCACATGGACCAGCAGGTCGGCGTCGCGCACCTCGTCGAGGGTAGACTTGAACGACTCCACAAGGTTGGTCGGCAGCTTGCGTATGAACCCGACAGTGTCGGTCAGCAGGAAGGGGAGGTTGTCGATGATGACCTTGCGGACAGTTGTGTCGAGAGTCGCGAACAGCTTGTTCTCGGCGAACACATCGCTCTTGCTCAGGAGGTTCATCAGCGTTGACTTCCCGACGTTGGTGTATCCCACCAGCGCCACACGGGTAAGCTTGCCGCGGTTCTTGCGCTGCAAGGTCTTCTGCCGGTCGATGTCGCTCAGCTGCTCCTTCAGCCAGGCGATTCGCCGCTTGATGATACGGCGGTCGGTCTCTATCTGGGTCTCGCCGGGGCCACGCATACCGATACCACCCTTCTGTCGTTCGAGGTGGGTCCACATGCGGGTAAGGCGCGGCAGCAGGTACTGGTACTGGGCCAGCTCCACCTGCGTCTTGGCCGTCGCCGTCTGCGCCCGCTTGGCGAAGATGTCGAGAATCAGGCTCGAACGGTCGAGAATCTTTATCTGCAGCTCCTTCTCTATGTTGGCTATCTGCTTGGTCGAGAGGTCATCATCGAAAATCACCATTCCGATGTCGTTCTTCTCCACATACTCCTTGATTTCCTCAAGCTTACCCTTTCCGACAAAAGTGGCGGAGTTTGGGTTGTCGAGCTTCTGGGTGAAACGCTTCACGACCTCCCCGCCGGCAGTGTCGGCGAGGAATTCGAGTTCGTCGAGATATTCATTGACCTTCCCCTCAGGCTGACGGGGGGTAATCAGCCCCACGACAACGGCCTTTTCGGTGGTTTCCTTCGAGATTACTAAGTCTTTCATCTATGGGATGTTTGTTAGAAACAGCAAAAAGCTTTGCCCCGGAGGCGTCAGTCGCTGCGGGGTTTGCCCCCCAACCGCGCCGCATCCTCCTGCAAAGTTAACAAATTTCAGCGGGAATTTCCCCCGGACGCCGTGAAATTCACACCGACACTCCCCTGACCGCCTCCTCATAATCGGCCATCGACCGGGCCTTGGCGATACGTTTAACCTGGCGGTGAGGCAGTTCGGAATACTCCCAGAAGCTCTTCATCCTTGCCAGAAGCTGCGCGTCGCCGCAAAGCAACGGCCTGTAATGGTCAAGCAAAAGCGCGTGGAGACGCACCACCCCTTCAAGACGGCGCGCGGGATTCCACTCCTCCCCTCCGCGCCACTCGGCGAACAATGACGGCCTCGCAAGCAGCCCCCTTCCGGCCATCACCCCGTGGAGCCACGGCCACCGGGCTCCGGCCCGCGCTATGTCATCAGGCGAAAGGACCTCTCCGTTGAACACCACAGGCTTCCCCAGCGCCCCGGCCAGCTCCTCGAAGCCGTCGAGATGCAGCTCTCCCCGGTATTGCTCGCGGGCCGTGCGGGGATGAATGGTGACATGCGCCAACGGCATCCCCCTGAGTATCCCCGCCAGAGGTTTCCAATCCCCGGGATCATCGACCCCGAGCCTCATCTTCACCGAATACTCCGTCTCGGAATCGGCGGCCACATATTCCGCCACCTTGCCAAGCTCAGCCGGCCTGAGCAGGAATCCCGCGCCACGCCCTTTCCTGACCTGAGGTGGGAAAGGGCATCCCATGTTCAGGTCGATGCGGCGGAACCCGGCCGACTTCAAGGTCTCGGCGAGCATCGCGAACTCCCCGGCGTCTTTGAATATCACCTGCGGCACAAAACCGGGCGGCGGGGGAAGCGGGGATAGGATGTCGCGCATCGTGCGCCTCGCGGGTTCCCCCTTCTCCACCCTCAGAAAGGGGGAGAAATATCCGTCGGCCCCTCCGAAAACAAGATTGTGGAAATGACGGAAAGGGGCGTCGGTGTATCCCTGCAGCGGAGCGACAAACAGCTTCATCGTTTACGGCGGATTACGACTATCGAAAGAATCACCCCGACGGCCAGCGCCCAGGGATAATACAGGTAACGGAACGGAGCGGCGGGCGACAACCCGGCCAGGGAGGTGGCCAGCAATGTCTGCGCGCCGTAGGGGATAAGACACTGGACGATGCAGGAACAGGTGTCAAGCAATGACGCACTCTTGCGGGGTGAGATGCCGAAGCGTCGCGAAATCTCCTTCGAGAGGGAGCCGACAGTGATGATGGCCACGGTGTTGTTGGCGGTGCAGAGGTTCACGAGGCTGACGAGCAGCGCGATACACATCTGGCCGCCGCGTGTGCCGCTGACGCGGGAAGTCAGCACCTGCAGGAGCCAGTCGATGCCGCCGCATGCCTTCACCTGGCCAAGCATCCCGGCCGACATCAGCGTTATCACTATCAGTCCGCCCATCGACTCGATGCCACCACCCATGAAGCCGCAAAGCTCCAGCAGCCCGTGGCCCTGGGAAAGCCCTATGACCACGGCCGAGACAGTCCCGGCTGATAGCACTAAGGTCACATTCATACGCGCGACGGCGGCGACAATGACTATCAGGTATGGCACCACAAGCCACGCCGAGGGGGAGGCCCCGCCATTCACGGGCGCGACCGGGGTCATTCCGTTCTCAATCAGATAGACCGCCAGGGTGACCACCGCCGCCGGAAGCGCGAGCCAGATGTTGGCCTTGAACTTGTCGGCCATGTCACACCCCTGCGAGCGGGTGGCGGCAATCGTGGTGTCGGAGATGAATGAGAGGTTGTCGCCGAAGAAGGCGCCTCCGAGCACCACCGCCACCATGAACGCGGAGCTTCCGCCCGAGACCTCGGCGATTTCCACCGCCAGCGGAGTCAGCGCGACAACCGTCCCCACCGAGGTGCCGACGGCCAGGGAGATGAAACACGCCGCGACAAACATCCCCGGCACGACCATCGACGGCGGCAACAGCCTGAGCGTCAGGTCTACTGTCGCCTCCACAGCACCGATTCCCCTCGCCAGGGAGGCAAACGCCCCCGCCAGGATGAAAATCCATATCATATAGATGATGTTGGAGTGGGCGGCCGCCTTCGAATAGATTTCTATGCGCTGTGCCAGCGTGCCCTTCGAGATGGCGACGCCCCACGCCGACGCGCAGAGCAACGCCACGGAAAACGGCATACGGTAGAAGTCGCCGACATAGACCGAGACCACCACATACAGCATCAGGAAGAGTATCACCGGCGAGATGCCGAGAATACCCCTCCCGAGACTAATTGGTGTGATATTGTCATTTACAGGCATTCAGACTTCGTGTCCTGTCAGAGACGGAATTTCAGGGTTTCCCCTCCGAAACGGAGGATATACAGCCCTGCAGGCAGTGAGGAGAGAGAATGGACCGACTCACCGCAGGGGGCGTCGAGGGCCATCACACTGCGCCCCTCCGGAGTGAAGATGAAGGCGGTGGCCGGAGCGTCGCAACGGAGCGTCAGTTCACCACCCTTCACCGAAGCGGCCGCGAGAGCAAGCTCCTCGCTCACCTCATCGACAGAAGAGGTTGAGAAGCGGTATTTGAGACGGTATGACGCCGTCTTCCCCTGGGAATCAGCCACTATGTCGATATAGCCACCATCTCCGGCCTCCGCATTAGACACTGCCGGAGCGCCGGGTTTCCCGGGCACATCAACCCCGGGAGGATAGATTCCGAGCACACGGCCCGCAACCTCGGCGTAGAGCGGGGCAGGCCCATCCTGCAGCACATGGTAATTGATTTCCGCGTCGGGGGAGTCAGGGTCTGTGGCGAAGCCTAAGAGGTCGATATGCGAAGCCTCGTCGACAGGAATGACAAGCTCGTCGGCCTCATTGAACACGGGAGCCTCGTCATCCACGAAAACCGGGAGCGATGGATACCATATGGCCGGTTCCATACGGTAGTCGGCGATTATCTTGCCGTCCGCACCGACGCGACGCAGTATGTAGTCGGTCAAACCGTAGTCCTTGAAGAGTGAGAGATACATGTCGCCGCTGACGGGGGATGTCCTCATCGAGCATCCGTAGATAAGCCACGTATTCTCTCCGGCGGGAAGCTCCTCGGCGGCGAGGTCAAGCACCTTGGAGAACTGCCCGTTGTCGATGTCATACTTGAAGACAGCCATGTTGGCGAACCATGTGTTCGGGCCGCCGTTCCAATAGAGCGCGTTCTCGGTGGCCGAGGCGTGGAATCCGTCGGGAGTCCAGGCATACCAGGAGTTGGCGGGGGGATAAATCCCCTCGGGTATGTCAATGGCCTCAGCCTCATGGCTCACCGGGTCATACTTGATAAGGAATGGGGCGGCCTCACCGGAGGCATTGTGGTCGGCGGTGACGCTCATCCAGAGATTGCCGTCATTGCCGGTGACAATCGAGCCGATGCCGTTGGCGTCGCTCAGCCCCTCGGGGAGATTGTCGCCGAGCAGCCCGGTGATGCCTGAATTACGGGCATACACCGGTAGGTTGTCGGTGAAATATACCAGCCCGAAATCCTGCGACGCGATATAATAGTCATCGCCAACCCGGGCAATCGTCCCGGTCTGGTAGGGATACTGGTAGGGAGACGGAGATGCCACCCCGTCAGGGCTGCAGAACTTATCGTTCTCCTGGCGCAGGGAGTTGCCCCCCGCGTCATATGTCAGGATTCCGTCTGTGGTGGTCACATAGGCCCCCCCGTCAAACGGCATCACGGCACGCCCCTGCACCGGCTGGCCGAATCTGTTGACAAGCTCCACGGAGTTGATGTAGAGAAGCGTCTCGGCGTCAAGCACCGTCAGCGTGCCTACCATGTTGTAGCTTCCCGGGGTGTCGGGATGGTTGGAAACCACATAGAGCTTCCCCCCGTCGAAACGGGCGTTGCATATCGCCCCGGGAATCTCACGGCGGGGGTTGGCCTGACGGAAAGCACGGTAAATCCAGCTCCCCTCACCGGCGGGGTTGAAAAAGTTGATGGAACCATTTTCGGGGACACCCGCAAGCTCCTCGTTCATAATCATAATTCCTCCGGCAAACTGGCTGGCGGCCATCGCGTTGAGGGCCGCGAGGGAAAGTATTCCGGCGGCGATGTTTTTGGAAATTCGCATTTTGAACAGCGTTTGATAGATTGTCGTTGCAAAATTAGTGATTTTTTTCTAAATTTGCGGTTTCTAAATAGTGCGAATCATAAGAAATACAATATAACAGATGGAGAAGAACTTCAAACGGACTCTTGTCACCACTGCCCTCCCCTACGCCAACGGCCCCGTCCACATCGGCCACCTTGCCGGAGTTTATGTGCCGGCCGACATATACACACGCTTCCTGCGCCTGCGCGGCGAGGATGTCAGGATGATCGGAGGCAGCGACGAGCATGGAGTGCCCATCACCATCCGCGCCCGCAAAGAGGGCATCACACCCCAGGATGTGGTCGACCGTTACCACAACATCATAAAGGACTCCTTCGAGGAACTCGGCATATCGTTCGACGTCTACTCGCGCACGACCTCCGAGACCCACCGCGAGACCGCCTCTGAGTTCTTCCGCCATATCTACGACAAAGGGGGCTTCATCGAGAAACCCTCGATGCAGCTCTACGACGAGGGGGCGGGCCGCTTCGTGGCCGACCGCTATGTCGTCGGCGAATGCCCCGTCTGCCACGCCCAGGGAGCCTACGGCGACCAGTGTGAGAAATGCGGCTCCTCGCTGAGCGCCACCGACCTCATCAACCCCCGGTGCGCCGAGACCGGCAACATCCCCGTCCTGAAGGAGACCAGACACTGGTATCTCCCCCTTGAGAACTTCCAGAAAGCCCTCGAGGAATGGATTCTCGAAGGCCACAAGGAGTGGAAGACCAACGTCTACGGCCAGTGCAAATCCTGGCTCGACCTGGGGCTGCAGCCCCGCGCCGTCACCCGCGACCTCGACTGGGGCATCCCCGTGCCTGTCGAAGGCGCCGAGGGGAAGGTGCTCTACGTTTGGTTCGACGCCCCCATCGGCTACATCTCCAACACCAAGGAAATCCTCCCCGACAGCTGGGAGAAATACTGGAAAGATCCCGAAAGCCGCATCATCAATTTCATCGGCAAGGACAACATCGTCTTCCACTGCATCATCTTCCCCGCCATGCTGATGGCCTACGGCGACGGATACCAGCTTCCCGACAACGTCCCCTCCAACGAGTTCCTCAACCTCGAAGGCGACAAGATTTCCACCTCACGCAACTGGGCGGTATGGCTCCACGAATACCTGCGCGACTTCCCCGGCAAACAGGACGTGCTGCGCTACGTGCTGACCGCCAACGCCCCCGAGACAAAAGACAACGACTTCACCTGGAGCGACTTCCAGAGCCGCAACAACTCCGAACTGGTGGCCATCCTCGGCAACTTCGTAAACCGCGCCGTGGTGCTCACCGGCAAATACTTCGGTTCCGTGGTGCCTGAGGCCGGAGAGTGGCTCGACGTAGACAAAGCCGCATTCGCCGAAATCCGCGACGCCGGGAAAGCCCTCACCGAAGCCCTGGAGACATTCCACTTCCGCGAAGCCCTCCGCCAGGCCATGGAAATCGCCCGCGTGGGCAACCGCTACCTCCAGGAGACAGAGCCGTGGAAAGTAGCAAAGACCGACATGGCCCGCACCGCCACCATCCTCAACGTGGCCCTCCAGATATGCGCCAACCTCGCCGTAGCCTTCGAGCCTTTCCTCCCCTTCATGGCCGGGAAGCTGCGCGGCATGCTCCGCCTCGACAACCTCACCTGGAACGACCTCGGCCGCGAGGACATCGTGAAGGCCGGCCAGAAACTCGGCGAGACAGTGCTCCTCTTCGAGAAAATCGAGGATGACGCCATCCAGGCCCAGCTCGACCGCCTGGCCCGCATCAAGGAGGAGAACAAGCTCGCCGCATGGAAGCCCGAGCCCCAGCAGCCCGACGTGCCCTTCGACGACTTCCTGAAGATGGACATCCGCGTCGGCACCGTCCTCGAATGCTCACGCGTCCCCAAGGCCGACAAGCTCCTCAAATTCCTCATCGACGACGGAATGGAGAAGCGCACCATCGTCAGCGGCATCGCCAAGCACTACGCCCCTGAAGACCTCCTGGGCAAGCAGGTATGCTTCATCGCCAACTTCGCCCCCCGCAAGCTCAAGGGGGTGGAGTCGCAGGGCATGATACTCTCCGCCCAGAACCCCGACGGCTCACTGGTGGTCATCTCCCCCTCGGCGCCCGTCACCCCCGGCGCGCAGGTCAAGTAACCGCCATCCCCTCC
>CAMWVQ010000052.1 GCA_947177635.1 uncultured Porphyromonadaceae bacterium
ATCTTCTAAAAATTTTACTCGAACAAACATTAAAATAATTTCGACCAGTTACTTAGGGTAAACAAATAAACCCGCAAAAAGTTAACCGCGGCAGAGAAATTTTGACGTGAAGAAAAAAAGATGTAATTTTACGGGCTTCAATCAAACGCAGGCTGAATGTCACAAGATGCCTGTCAAATAAACTTTGACCATGAATTTCCACAGATTAACCCTTATGGCGGCAGCGACATTCGCTACCGCGGCCATCTCGGCCTCTGAGCCTTCGGGTTATTATTCCTCATGCGAGGGTAAGACCGGAAAGGCCCTGCTGCAACAGCTGCAGACTGTCATCGGCAACCATGCCGTAGTGGGCTACGACAACCTCTATGAAGTCTACGATGACTCCGACCGTCACCCCGACGGCACCATCTGGGACATGTACAGCACCAAGAACTGGGGCACGAATTTCGGTTCCGTCAAGTGTGGCAACTACTCCGTGGTAGGCGACTGCATAAACAAGGAACATTCCTTCCCCAAGAGCTGGTTCAACAACCGCTCTCCAATGAAGTCTGACGCTTTCCATATCTACCCCACCGACGGCAAGGTGAACGGGCAGCGCAGCAATCACCCCTACGGGGAATGCGCCAACGGCTCCTACCTCCCCTCGCGCGGCAACATCCGCCCGCTTGGCCGACTCGGCTCATCAACCTTCCCCGGTTATTCAGGCACGGTGTTCGAGCCTGACGACCAGTACAAAGGTGACTTCGCCCGCTCATATTTCTACATGGCGGCGCGCTACAACTCAAACATATCAACCTGGAGCAGCCCCATGCTCGCGGGCAACAACTATCCCTGCTTCTCCTCCTGGGCCATAAACCTGTTGCTGAAGTGGCACCGCCAGGACCCTGTCAGCGAAAAGGAGACAGTGCGCAACGACGCCGTGTATGGCCACCAGCACAACCGCAACCCATTCATCGACCATCCCGAGCTGGCCGAATACATCTGGGGCGAGAAGAACGGACAGCCCTGGAGCGCCTCGCTTGGAAGCGAGCCGAAGTTCATAACCCCTGTCGACAACTCCACCGTAGACCTCGGGCTCACCGCCGTGAATGTCTCCAAATCGACCGTTGTGACCGTCACCGGTGTCAACCTCACCGACAACGCCTCGGTGTCTGTATCCGGAACCGGATTCTCAGCCTCCCCGCTCACCCTTGACGCCGACGCCATAAACGGCCAAGGGGCTGCCCTGACCATAAGCTACCACAGAGCCGTGGCCGCCAAAGCCAACGGCAAGGCTGTAATCACCTCGGGCGACGCCTCAGTCACCCTCAACCTGCTGGCAGAGGCTGTCAACGGCCTCCCTGTGATGGCCGCCACCTATGTGTCATCCGACGCTTTCACCGCCAACTGGGTCAACATCGACGGCGAGGGGGCACGCTACACCCTCGACGTGCGCCGCGACAACATCTCCATCGACGGATTCCCCCTCAGTGTTGACGCCTCAGCCGAACACTACCGCGTCGAAGACCTCGAGCCCGAGACCACCTCCACCTACACCCTCTCCAACGCCACTCTCACCTCTGACGCCGTCAGCGTGACAACCACGGCGCCTGTCCCCTCCGTGACATTCCTCTACGACGGCGAGCTGTCATTCTCCGCCGTCACCGGCGAACCCTCCGAAGTGGCCGAGGTGCTGGTGGAAATCGACAACATCCCCGGCGACGTGACCATCTCCGTGACCGCCCCCTTCCAGGTTTCGCTCAACAAACAGGAGTGGGGCCAGAGCGTGATTCTCTCACCCGGCGCAGACCGCTTCTACATGCGGCTCTATTCAGCCAACGACGGAGAATTCACCACCGCCATCGTCGCCTCTGCCGACGGATTCTTCTACGACGACGTCGATGTCGAGGGCAAAGTCACTCCCATCGGGGCATCTTTCGTCGAGGACTTCGAAAAGCAGATTCCTGAAGGAGAGAACCACGGATACGGCGCGCAGACCTACGAGGGGAACGCCTCCACATGGGCCACCAACCAGGTTTATTTCGAATATGCCGGCTCAAACTCATACCCCCACACCGGCAACCAGGCCGTACGCTTCAACAAGTCGGGCAACCGCCACATAACTATGCTGAAAGACAAGGCAAACGGTATGGGCACCGTCCGCTTCTGGGCCCGCCCCTGGAGCAATGACACGAAAGACTGCACCCTCGCCGTCTACGTGTCGGCCGACCACGGCGCGACCTGGCAGAAGGCCGGTGAGGTGACCGTCAAGGCAAACGGTTCAGCGAACGCCTACGCCGAATACTCCGTGGCTGTCAACCGCGAGGGCGCGCTGCGCCTGAAAGTGGAGCAGACCGGCGGGGCGCGCTGCATGCTCGACGACCTCTCGATTTCAGACCATTCCTCCTCCGGAGTGCAGCTCACCCCCGAGGGACACGCCTACCACACCTGGGACGCCTACTGCCTCAACGGACAGCTCATCATCGAGAACAACGACCCCGATAACATCTTCTCGGTCTACTCAATCGACGGCCGTGAGGTGTTCAGCGGCAAGGTTACGAATTCCACCCTCGACATGTCGGTTCCCGCCGGACTTTACATAGTGAATGTCTGCGACTTCGCCCGACGTGTCCTCGTGAAGTAAACATACATGATGAACAGGAAAGATTTCGAGATAATGGCTCCCGTCGGGAGCTACGAGAGCCTCCGGTCGGCAATCAACGCCGGAGCCGACGCCGTGTATTTCGGTGTCGAAGGACTCAACATGCGCTCACGTTCGAGCGTCAACTTCACCCTCGACGACCTCCGCCGCATATCACAGATCTGCGACGAGAACGGCGTCAAGTCATACCTTACGGTCAACACCATAATATATGACGAGGACATGGAGAAGATGCGGGCCATCATCGACGCAGTCGCCTGTTCGGGCATATCGGCCATCATCGCCTCTGACATGGCCGCGATACTCTACGCGCGCTCGAAAGGGGTGGAGGTGCATATCTCCACCCAGCTGAGCGTCTCCAACACCGAGACCCTGCGCTATTACGCGCAGTTCGCCGACGTTGTGGTGCTCGCCCGCGAGCTCAACCTCAACCAGGTGAAGGCCATCCACGAGGCCATCATCCGCGACGACATCCGCGGCCCTCGCGGCGAGCTTGTCAGGATAGAGATGTTCTGCCACGGCGCGCTCTGCATGGCCGTGTCGGGCAAATGCTACCTCAGCCTCCACCAGATGAACTCCTCGGCCAACCGAGGGGCCTGCACCCAGATATGCCGCCGGGGCTACACCGTCACCGACCGCGAGACAGGCGACCAGCTCGACATCGAGAACAAATACATAATGTCGCCCAAAGACCTCCGCACCATCCATTTCCTCAACAAGATGGCCGACGCCGGGGTCAGGGTGTTCAAGATAGAAGGGCGCGCCCGGGGCCCGGAGTATGTCGACATCGCCGTGCGCTGTTACAGCGAGGCGTTGCAGGCCCTCTGCGACGGCAGCTACACCGAGGAGCGCATCGCCCTGTGGGAGCAGGAGCTGTCGAAGATTTTCAACCGGGGCTTCTGGGACGGCTATTACCTGGGCCAGCGGCTCGGGGAGTGGTCGAGCAAATACGGCTCCTCGGCCACACGCGTCAAGGAGTACCGCGCCAAGGGTGTCCGTTACTTCTCGAAACTCGGCGTGGCTGAGTTCTACATGGAGGCCGGCGAGCTGCATCCCGGCGACGAGGTTGTCATCACCGGGCCCACCACCGGCACCCTCATCCTCACCCTCGATGAAATCCGCGTAGACCTCAAGCCGGTCGACACCGTCGTCAAGGGGCAGTCGTTCTCGATAGCCGTCCCCTCCAAGATTCGTCCCTCCGACAAGCTATATTTCTGGCGTCCTCTCGACTGAACCGTGGTTCGCCGCCAGGCGACACCGTTGGCCGGGCTTTACTAAAAAAACGCTTTGAAAACGCGCAATATGCTTATCCTTAGCATATTGCGCGTTTATTGGATTTACCTGTTTTTTTACCCGGGATTGTATCGGTATCCACGGCACATTAATTTTGCATCTGTTTTCAAATGTGGGCATAACGAGCCTGCATTATTTTACCCTGAATACCATGAGCCTTATTTCACGAATCTTTTTGTCACGATTTTCAGCCGTCCTTCTCCTGCTCGGAGGAGGCGGCTTTATGCTGTCCGCCCAGTGGGCGCGGGTGCTGACCACCTCAGGCGACCGTATGCAGTCGCTTGAGCAGACAGCCGTCAGCTCATACGGCGACTCCGCCACCGACGCCATACAGCTGCGCCCCGACCAGCCGCAGCAGGAAATCGACGGTTTCGGCTACGCCCTCACCTACTCCTCCTGCTACAACCTGCTGAAGATGCCCGCCGAGGCGCGCCGACAGCTCCTGACCAAGACCTTCTCCCCTGTCGAAGGCTACGGGGTGTCGTATGTCAGAATCTCACTTGGCTGCAACGACTTCTCGAGCGACGAGTATTCACTCTGCGACCGCCACGACGAAGGCACATCTGACCATCTGCGCCATTTCACCCTCCACTCCGACGAGACCCGCTACATCATCCCGGTGCTGAAGGAGGTGCTGGCCCTCAATCCCTCCCTGAAAATCATTGCCGCCCCCTGGACTCCCCCCCGATGGATGAAATACCATGAGGAGAGGGGTGAGTCGCCCGACGGCGACGGCCTGGGAGACTGGACCGGCGGACGCCTCCGCCCGAAATACTACACCGTCTACGGGGAGTATTTCGCGAAGTTCATACAGGTGATGGCCGACAACGGCATACCCGTTTATGCCGTATCCCCGCAGAACGAGCCCCTCAACTGGGGCAACTCGGCGTCGCTCTACATGCCTTACACCGACATGGCCGATTTCGTCAGCCTGGGACTCGCCCCGGCCCTGAAACGTGCCGGCCTCTCCACCAAAATCTACATCTTCGACCACAACTACAACTATGACAACATGCCCGACCAGCGTCATTACCCCCTGCTTACCTACCAGAGGATGGGAAGCGGCTTCGAGGGGGAGGAACTCGTGGCCGGGGCCTGCTACCACAACTACGGCGGACGTCTCGACGACATCAAGGAGGATGTTGTCTGGGGCGAGCGCCAGGACAAGGAGCTGATTTTCTCAGAAGCCTCGATTGGCACCTGGAATGACGGCCGCAACCTCCAGGCGCGCCTCTCTTATGAGATGGACGAGCTGGTAATCTCGACGCTGCTCAACCGCTTCAAGGCGTCGATTGTCTGGAATTTCATGCTCGACTCCAACCGCGAGCCTTACCGTCCGGGAGGATGCTCCACTTGCTACGGCGCAGTCGACCTCGACGCCGCCAACCCTTCGGAATACACCTTCAACTCCCACTACTACATCATGGCCCACGCCTCTGACGCGGTGAAGCCCGGAGCGCGGCGTGTCGCCACCGAGGGATGGTGGGCCGACGGCCTGAGCTACGCGGCGTTTGTCAACCCCGACAACACAACCGCAATACTCTTCTCCAACCAGAACGACCGCGACATCGACGCCCGTGTCAATTCCGGCGGCCACACCTACATCTTCAAGGTTCCGGCCCGGGGGGTTGTGTCGGCCAGGATGGGCTACCCCTCCAACCCTCTCGAATCATCCTCCCTGTCAGCGATGACAGCCTGCGCCGGGGCTTCCGGCACAACGTTTTATGACCTGTCAGGCAACCGTGTGGATGCTCCCCGCGACGGGGAGATATGCGTCACCTCCTCAGGCGACAAGATAAGAGTTTCATTAAGGTAATCCGAAAACAACCTGACCACACTATACATAACAACCCAAACTTACCTCAACTGTATTTATGAACAAACTTCTACTTTCTCTGCTGGCTGCGGCGGGGATGGTCTGCCACACCTCTGCCGAGGAGCTTTCACAGACCCTATATTTCGACTTCGGGACAATCACAGCCTCGCAGGGAACTGTCACCGAGGGGGCCGACGCCAACGGAAACCACTGGAACAATATCACCAATAACACTTCGGGAAACAAGTATGCCGCCGTCGGCACCGTCTACGACAACCTCGTCAACTCCGACAACCAGCCGACAGCATACCGCATCTCGCTCGACACCCGTTTCTCGACCAACGGCAAGAGCGGAGGGGGCGGACTGCTGACCCCATCGGCCGAACTGCTGGGCGACCTCGCCGTGGCCTCCGCCACCGAAGACTATTTCTTCTTCGAGGCAGACCAGCCCAAGGGTGAGTTCACCATCTCGGGTCTCGACCCGCAGCGTTCATACCGCTTCCACATCTTCGGTTCGCGAAAAGCCACTGACACCCGCACCGGCATCTACACCCTCGGCGGTGTCAACTCTTTCGCCGGAAAGCTCCAGGCCGCCGGAACCGGCATCGGCCACGACGGGGAGAACCAGAACACCGACAAAATCCTGGTGTCAGACTATATCTTCCCTGACGACAACGGGGAAATCGTCATGACCATCACCCGCAGCGCGGGAACTTACATCCCCCTCAACGCGATGAAGATGGAGGAGTTCACCGGCGGCAAGCGTCCCGACGCCCCCGCCACCGTGGTTTCGGCCCTGCTGAAAGGGTCGGCCGCAGAGAACGGGGAGTCTGTAGGGATGCACCTCATCTCCCCCGACGGCAAGAACAACGGCATCTTCGAGTGCTTCACGATGCTCAAGCCGGGCAGCTTCCATATCGAAGGTCTCTCCTCGGAGGATGAACAGCTCAGCTACGGCGTGACCGCCGACGGGAAGCTTGTGGCCGGGGCGGCTGACAACTACACCGTCGAGTCTGAACAGCTCTCCATCTTGCGTGTGGATTTCGGCAACTCCACACTGACCATCACCCCCATCACCGCCTGCTCGATGACCGGAAGCGCGGTCCACGGCTGGAGCACCTCTAACGTTGAGGACATCCCCTATGTGGGCGACGGCGTGTGGAGCGGCGAGGTGACGCTGACCAACCGCCCCTCGGTTTCCGACCGCTCCCGTTTCAACTTCATCCTCAACAACAGCTGGAACTACAAAATCTCAAAGGTGACAGGCACCGAGAACTCTGTGGGCTTCTCTTGGGACAACTACACCCTGGCCGACATCTACCTGAACTTCGGCTCATACCGCATCACCCTCGACCTCAACCAGATGGTCTACAATATCGAGCCTGTCAACGGCATCGACGACCACCGCATCACCGTCATGGGATCCTCCGTCTCCAACGGACAGGGTGCCACCGACAACCACGGCTACGCCTATATGTTTGACCGGCTTGTGGCCTCCCGCCATCAGGATGGCCTCTCCGAGAACCCCTTCTTCATCTCAAGCATCGCCGTCAACGGCAACAACACCATCAACCTGCTCGACCGTTACAGCGAGCTTGTGAATGACTTCAGCCGCTATGTCGTGTTCGGGGTGTCGCTCGGCAACGAGGGCATACACGGAGCCGCCGACCAGGAGGCTGTCTACAACCAGTTCGCCACCAACATGCAGCGGCTTATCGCCAAGGCCCGCGAAGACGGCATGGTGCCCGTGGTGATGAACAACTACACCCGTGGCGACTTCGAGGCCTCCGATTACGGGTATGTGCGCCGAATGAACCTCCTCATCAACAGCTGGGATGTCCCCTCCGTGAACCTCCTCGGAGCCATCGACAACGGAGCCGGAAAATGGGCCGACGGATTCCAGAACGGCGATGACATCTACCACCCCAACACCGAGGGGCATGCCGAGCTTTTCCACGCCATCACCCCCTCACTCTTCGACGCCCTCAAGGCCGGGAAGGCCATCCCTGTGCGCAAGACCGGCAACTCCATGGTAATCAACCAGAAAGGGAAGATTGAATTTACCCCGGAGGATGTGGTCCATCCTTTCGCCCTTGTCGTGAGCCTCAACGAGCTTCCCGAGGGTGAGTTCGTCAACCTGTCCACCGGAGCCGGCGAGGCAACCATCTCACTGGCCGGAAACATCCTCACCTACACCTCACCCGCCGGGGAGACCATCTCGGGCAGCCTCACCACCGGGGAAAGGGGTGGCGCCCCCCTCTATGTGACCCTCTCGCATTACCACGCCCAGGGACGCACCCTGCTTTACGCCGGTGACGACGCCATCGGCGAGCTGGCCGAAAAGATTGCCCCTGTGAAGGTCACACTCCTCCCCGGAGCCGGCAAATCAGACTTCGGCGAGGTGATGTTCTACCGTTCGGCCCTCAACGCCGACGAGGTCAAGGCCATCGGCGAAGGTAAGATGATACAGTCGAGCCTTGAGGTTTACCTCCCCTTCGATGACGCGGAAGCCCCCGGCAGGAATGACGCCCAGGCAATGACCGAGGCCACCGTGGTTGCGGGCCAGACCTCAGGCGTGACAGCAGTTTCCGGAGAGGAGGACTCGGCCCCCTTTCGTGTCTTCGGCCTCGAGGGGATAGCCCGAGTGGCCGTCTCGACCCCTCAGACCGTCTCTGTATGCTCCATCGACGGCAGGCTAATCGACTGCCGCCGGGTCGGCGCGACGGCCGATTTCCATCTCCCCGCCGGGATATACCTGGTCAACAATTCCAAAGTTGCCGTGAGATAACGGAGTGACTCTTCAATGTATGCGGGGTGTCGCGGACTCAATGTAATCCGCGACACCCCTTTTTCGTGTGGCTGAAAAGGCAATAAACCGCTGTGGCAGCCGTTAATATGTTAGCGGGACTGTATCCTATCGCGGGTTCCGCAATATTCAATGGCTATGAAATTTCGTTACATCAGATCATCATACGGAAAAAAAACAGGAAGCGCCGCGTGGGGCTTCCTCCTTGCCTTGCTGCTCTGGTCGGCCGCCGCTCCCTGCGCCAAGGCCCTTTCCCCCGACTTCTACGCCGCCTCGTCGCGGCTCGCATCCGGCCGATGGGTGAAAATCTCCGTCAGCCAGTCGGGAATGCACATGCTCACCGAGCAGCAGCTCCGCCAGTGGGGCTTCTCTGACCCTTCGCGGGTAAAGGTCTACGGCTACGGCGCGATGCGCCTTCCCGAACGCCTTGACTCAAGCTATCTCGACGACCTCCCCCAGACCCCCTCGGAACATATCGCGGGGAGGGGCATCGTCTTCTTCGGCGAAGGCCCGGTGACGGTCGGGAATCCCGCCACGAAGTATCTGCGCCCGGTTCAGAACCCGTTCACCCTCCTGGGCTATTACTTCCTCTCCGAGAATGACGAAGAGCGGCAGGTGCCGCAGGCCGATTCCGCCTCCAGGCCGTCGGCCACAGCCCCCGCCAAAGTCTACCAGACCCTGGCCTACCATGAGGAGGAGCTTGTCTCCCCCGGCTACGCCGGTTTCCTGATGGTCGGCGAGGATTTCAAATATACCCCTTCGAGGAACTTCAAAATCGACATGCCGGGCATCGACACCTCAAGCCCGGTGATTATGGAGGCTTCCTTCACGGCCAAGACTCTCTCCTCCCCCTCTACCATCACATACTCCGTCAACGGAACAACCCTCCCCTCAGGCTCGGGCGACCGCATCCCCTTCACCAACGACGGCGAGAAGCATGGCGAGGAGGGGCTTTCGCGCAAGGAATTCCAGGTAAGTTCCGAGAGTGTGCTGATAGGGGTCAACTTCAGCTGCCCCTCCACCGTCACCTCGGCCAACCTCAACTACATAGCCCTCACATACAGCCGCCGCCTGACACTGGAGGATGGCAACAAGGTCTTCCACGCATCCGGTTCGGCCGGCGGATTCTCTTTGGCCGGGGCCGACGCCGAAACCCGCGTGTGGGACATCACAACCCCCTCCTCGGCAACCGCCATGGAGCTGTCAGACCCAGTCTCGGGAGTCACCTCCTGGAGCCTCCAGCGCACCGGCGTCAGGCGGTTCGCCGCGTGGAAGCCGTCAGCTCCCTTCCTGGAGGCCTCCCTTGTTGGTGAGGTCAGGAACCAGAACCTCCACGCCCTCCCCCCCACCGACATGGTGATTTTCACCGTGCCGGCATGGAAAGGGCAGGCCGAACGCCTGGCCGACTTCCACCGCAACGACGCCGTAGACCCGCTCCACGTGACGGTGCTGACCCCCCAGGAGGTGTACAACGAGTTCTCATCCGGCTCGCCCGACGTGCAGTCGTTCCGCAAGCTGCTCAAGATGTTCCACGACCGGCAGCTCGCCACCGGCAAGCCGCTGCGTTACGCCTTGTTCCTGAGCCGCCCGGTCTGCGACATCCGCCAGGTGACAGACTACGGAAAGTCGCTTGGCAACACATTCCTCCCCGCCTGGTTCAGCGACAGCGGCCTGTATGACAATGACGCCTACACGACCGACGACATCTTCGGTTTCCTCGACGACAACTCCGGAGCGACAACATCGTCAGACAAGCTCCGCATCGCCGTCGGACGTATCCCGGCCCTCTCTCAGGCCGACGTGAAGACCGCCGTCGACAAGATGGAGCGGTATTACACCAAGATGCCGCGCACCAACTGGAAGAACAACATCCTGGTCACCGCCGACGACGAGGACGCGGGCATACACATGACCCACGCCGAATGGTTCGCCGAATACATCGCCAAGAGCAACGGCGGCGAGGATGGTTTCATCAAGAAACTCTACATCGACCAGTATGAGCGCAGCTCGAATGTCTGCGAAGAGGCCCGACAGGTCTTCTACCGCTATCTCGACGAGGGCGCGCTCCTATGGTTCTACACCGGTCACGCCAACGCCTCGTCACTCACCGGCGAGAACCTCGTGACATACTCCGACCTAAACAACATGTACCTGCGCCACTGGCCGGTGGTCTACGGCGCCACCTGCAACTTCCTCCGCTGGGACGCCCCCACCGTCTCCGGAGCCGAAATCCTCTTCAAGAACCCCAACGGCGGGGTGATTGCCGGAATCTCGGCTACCCGCGCCGTCTACATCACCTACAACGGAAACCTCTCCGCCTCGCTCGGCCGCCATTTCCTCGAGCGTGACGAGGATGGCAAGTACATGACCCTCGGGGAAATCTACATGCTCACCAAGAATGACTACATGGATGAGACCCACAAGGACTCGCAGGGGAACCGCGACCCCATCCCCCGTCCCGACTCCAACAAGCTCAGGTATGTGCTGATGGGCGACCCCGCGCTGCGACTCCTGATGCCATCGTCGAGGGTGGTGGTCGACCGCATCCACGAGACAGACCTCCCTGTGGCTCCCGACCAGGAACCACCCTGCCTGATGGCACGCCAGCAGACATCCATCGCCGGACATATCGAGAACCCCGACGGCACACCCGCCACCGGTTTCAACGGCCAGCTCATCGCCACCATCTATGACGCCGAGCAGACGGTGACCACCCAGGGCCACGGCGCGGGGGTGCAGATGAACTTCGACCAGCAGGGCGGACGCCTTTTCGTCGGCAACACCGACGTGAAGGATGGACGGTTCACCCTCCCGGTCAACATGCCCTCCGAGGTTGTCAACAACTACCGCAACGCCGCGATAAGCCTCTACGCGTATGAGGAGGATGGCGACGAGGCTGTCGGGGTGAACCGCGACTTCTATGTCTACGGAACCGACTTCGACGCCGAGCCTGATGTCACTCCCCCCTCAATCGATGCCCTCTACCTCAACCATCCGTCATTCGTGTCGGGCGACGAGGTCAACAACTCCCCGATGGTGATAGCCGAAATCTCTGACGACCGCGCAATCAACCTCTCAACCGCCGGAGTGGGCCACCAGATGGGGCTTTACCTCGACAACGGCTCCAAGACCTACGCCGACGTGGCCGACTACTTCACCCCCTACACCAACGGTGTGCCGGGCGGAACCATCGCTTATCCCCTCGAAGGGCTCGCCGTGGGGGCCCACACCCTGCGCCTGCGCGTCTGGGACACCGCCCCCAACTCCGCCGAGGCGTCGATTGACTTCTTCGTTGCCAAGGAAATAACCCCGACCATCTATGAGGTCTACACCGACTGCAACCCCGCCTCGGTTGAAGCCAACTTCTACGTGTCACACGACCGCCCCGACCGCGACCTGACCGTCACCATAGAGGTCTTCGACATGATGGGACGCCGCCTCTGGCAGGCAACCCAGCAGGGACGCAGCGACATGTTCCAGAGCCAGCCCATCACCTGGGACCTCACCGACTACGGCGGCCACCGTGTCGGCCGAGGCATCTACCTCTACCGCGCCACTGTCTCTGACGACTACTCCGGCGAGAAGACCGCCACCGCCTCACGCCGCCTGGCCGTCACCGCCAACTGATATCACACCGTCTGAAATCTCCCGGCATACCCGGATTTCCCCTATTCCCCCAATCTTCCCATCCTCCCATTCCACCAAAAAAAGCGGGGCGGCGCATCTCAACCCTCAGGTTGATGACGCGCCGCCGGGCGGTGGCTTGTTGCTCCGGGCTGCTCAGCCCGCCGCGTAGTTGTTATTACAATTATGAGCTGCTTGAGTAGAGCAGAGTAAATATGTATGGGTTCAGGCCTCGGGGCCTGTATAAGGTCAGCGGTAGTCTTTGAGCATCTCCTGGAGGCGCTTGCGGGCGAAGAATATGCGGCTCTTGACGGTGCCGAGGGGGAGGTTCATCTGTTCGGCGATTTCATTGTATTTGTAGCCGGCCACATGCATAGTGAAGGGGATGCGGTAGTCATCCGAGAAGGAGTTGATGGCTGCCGAGATTTCTCCGGCGGCAACTGTGCCTTCGGGGGTCTCAAGGCCTGACTCCTGGGGGAGGTTGAGATGGTAGAGGTCTTCGGTCTGGTCGATGATGGTAGCCGAGCGCACCACCTTGCGGTAGTTGTTGATGAAGATGTTGCGCATGATGGTGAACACCCATCCTTTGAAGTTGACGTTCTCGACATACTTGTCTTCATTGTCGAGAGCCTTGAGGGTAGTATCCTGCAGCAGGTCGTAAGCATCGTCACGGTTTGATGTCAGCAGGTAAGCGAAGTTCAGAAGGTTGCTCTGAAGATCTAAAAGCTTGGTTTGGAAATTCTGGCTCATAATCGTAATAGTTGAAGTTTGATGTCTGAAGTTTGAGTTTGTTTTGTAACAACTTTGTGACTACGATGCAAAGGTACAGACATTTTTTGAATCTCCAAATTTTTTCGCATATTTTTTCGTATTTTTTGAAAAATATTTTTCCCAGTTTATAACACGTTGATTTACAGCCTACTCTAAAGGATGATAAAATTTACATACTTGTTACATTTTATTTTCTCACATTGTAACAAAAACCCTTTTATGATTTAACCATTGATTATCAGGGATTTACATCAAACAATAGTCACATATACCACCTTTTAATTTACATAACCTCAACCTTATCAAGCCTAAAAATATTATTTTTCACACATTCATCACCAAAAATGCATGTTTTTAAGCATACATTTGTAACATCGGTGTTACAAAACACCTACACAAAGATGTTACAAAAAAACAACCGGAATCTGCGGTGAACAAATTCCGGGTAACAATCGTGTAACATCTCCGGGCCTGGCGGCCCATATGTCAGAACTCCGAGAAAAGCGTCGGCTTGATGACGATACCGGCCCTGACATGGGAGGTGTAGGTCTTGTAGGCCAGCAACCCCTCGCCGTAGCCGCTGTAATATTGCAGGAACAGATACTGGTTGGATTTCACCGACCACCGCCACGCGGCTTCCACACAGACATTGTAGTTGAACAAGCCTTTCGCACGGCGGGTGAGCGTCACACCAAGCGACAGCTTGCGGTCAGACGACTGGAACTGCCATCCGAACTGGTATATGCCGCAATACTTGAGGATGTCTTTGTTGTTGACCCCGTCGATGATAGGAATCCAGCATTTTCCGGAGACAACGAAATTGGGGTCTACCATTATGCTGCCGCCGAAGCTCAGCTTGTTCCACGAACGGCTCTCGTCGCCGTCGCGGCCGTTGCTCTCATGCTCAAGGATGAGGTTGAGCTTGCCTATGAAGCGGTCTTTGACGAAAAGGGGCTTGGTAAGGCCGATACCCGGATTGAAGTTGAGGTCGGTCATCGGCATGGAGTTCTCCAGCACGTTCCAGAAAACCTTCTGGGTGTAAAACAGGTAAAGGTATGTGCCCCAGGGAAGCGTCGAGCGGGTGAGCTTCTGGGCAATCGAAATCTGGAACTTTATGTTGGTGTTGGACTTGTCGGGCTTATGGTTGACCGGCGGACCGAAGATGAAGTAATTGTCTTTGTAAAGCCCGAAGTAATAATGCTGGTCGGCGAAGGCCCGCTTGAGGGAATCGGTGTTGAGACGCTGCTCTGACGGCACCTCCACAATCTGACCTTTGGCCGCCTGGGGAACCGCCACACACGCAATCATAACAATCAGCAGCAGGGCCGCCACTCGCAGTCTTGTTGACCTTTCTCTCATATATATAAATAGGTGATTCGGAATATGAACGCCCCGGCCGAACCTCCGGTTCCGCCACAGTTTGCAAAATTACTCATTTTCATCCGCCGGAGCAAGCGTCACAACTGGCTTCTTCAACTTAAATATTGTCCTAAAATGTATTTATTGTTGCCTTACTGGCCACCAATCACCGATATTTCACCCTCTTTCAATCAAAATATGTTGTTAAACACCGGCCAAAGTTATGTCATGTTAAAAATTTGCAGTAATTTTATCGTCCATTTCAAGGCCCGGGCCATAACAAGCCCCAAAACCCTGAAAATTCAACTATCGATTAATCTTAATTTTAACAAATCTCAATCGTATGAAGAAACTTTTACTTTCTGCTCTCTGCTTCGCTGGAGTGGCTTCCATGGCTTGCGCCACCGATACCACCCTCGATGTGAACAACGCCACCAACTTTACAGGCGAACTCATCAATGAGCGTCCTGCCGGAACCAACGGTGACAAAGACAAGGGTGAGGGCAAGCACTACCAACCCATTAAATCGCTCGAAATCGAAGGCTTTAAGTTTGAATTCACCAAGGGTGAAGAATCGTCAGAACCCGCATATTACTGGGCTATGTCAACCGCCGCTCCCGAGAAACAGCAGCAGACTATCCGTCTTTATGGTAAGGCTGACAAAAGAGGCAACACTATGACCATCACCGCTCCCGCCGGTGTGACTTTCGGCTCAATCAACTTCACCGGCACAAACGGCAAAGCCAATGGTGGCGTGGAGGCTTCTGTCGGCACCGCCACCATGTCCTCCGCTACTGCCATGACCTGGACAAACACCGAGGCTGTCAGCACCGTTACTTTCACTTTCAAGCAGAACTTCCGCATCACCAAGATGGTTGTCAAGAGCGAAGGCGGCGAGGTTATCCCCCCCGTTGAGCCCACCGGCGCAACTTTCGTAAAGGCCACCTCACTTGAAAGCGGCAAATACATCTTCGTTGTTAACGGCAAAATCGCATGCCCCATCCGCGAGTCATACTCCTACGGCCAGATGTTCCTTGACGTGGAGGCTCAGATGAGCGATGACAATATCATCTACAACGAAGAAGACGCCATGACCATCACAGTAGCAGAAGGAAAGGCAACCATGGTCGACAAGTACAACCGCTACTACGGTATGGATGACACCCACTTCACCTCTTTCCAGCTCTACAAAGAAGTCAACGACGGATGCTATTGGACAGCAGCTTTCGAAGGTGACAACATCCGCCTTTCCAACACAAAGAACACCGATTGCTTCGTTGCCCAGAACTGGAATTCAAAAGCCGAAGCTTTCTTCAACAACATCGCTCCCGGACAGAACACCGATCCTGAAAAGTTCATCCTCCCCGTTATCTACAAGCTCCAGCAGTCTGGCGTTGCCGCCATCGAGGCTGACAACGAGGCAGACGCTCCCGTGGTTTACTACAACCTCCAGGGCCAGCGCGTAGCCAACCCCGAAAACGGTCTCTACATCCGCGTTCAGGGCAACAAGGTTGAAAAAGTAGCTATCCGCTAAGAGATATTTGTAAAGCACTCGTTAAATAATAAACGACAACTTTACTTTGCTCGCAGTGGCGTCGATGACCATCGACGCCACTGTTTTTTTCTTCCTACTTCCAGATTTCCTGCAGACAATCGGGAAAGGTCTCACGCAGATTTATTTAGGAAAAGGTCTCACGCAGATTACGCAGATACGCAGATTAATCGCAGATAATAAAAGAAGGTC
>CAMWVQ010000053.1 GCA_947177635.1 uncultured Porphyromonadaceae bacterium
TGAATTTCAATAATTTCAAAGAACTCTTATGATTTTTTAGTGGACACTAATGATTGCGTCTGCCACTTTAGCTCGTCGCTCTATGTCTATTGTTCATTTATGAATGCCCACATTTGTGTTGCTATTCTTTACACTCTCCTTCTGACAATATGCCTTTCTCCAGCTCGTCGATTGTCGGGATTGTTCCCTCCACCTTCTCAGGATAGAGTCTGGCGAGGTCATACTCTGAAATTCCAAGTGGCAGATTGCTTGCCTCAAGCGCATATTGAGCGACAAGGTTGTCTTTCTCTTTGCAGATAAGAATTCCTATAGTAGGGTTATCTCTTCCCTCTTTTCTCAGTA
This sequence comes from uncultured Porphyromonadaceae bacterium, assembly GCA_947177635.1. Taxonomy (GTDB): domain Bacteria; phylum Bacteroidota; class Bacteroidia; order Bacteroidales; family Muribaculaceae; genus UBA7173. The sequence goes on from CAMWVQ010000053.1 coordinate 343, forward strand.
TGTGATTGCAGGCTACAACATATCCTCCAAGTTGACCGGCATCGGCAAAGTCAAATTTGCCGATTTTTACCTCCACAACAACATATGCCGATAAATTGAGATTATAGAACAGGAGGTCTATAAATTTTTCAGTCTGCCCTATCTGCAATTTATATTCACGCCCGACATATGCGAAGCCCGTTCCAAGTTCGATGAGAAACTGGGTGATATTATTCAGGAGCGCATCCTTGAGTATCTTCTCATTATACTTCGTTGTTATTCCGGTGAAAGCAAAGTCGTAGGGGTCTTTTGTCAATTCCTGTGCCAAATCACTTGTAACCTCCGGGAGTGTTCGCTTGAAATTAGTCAACGCTTTGCCCTGTCGCTCATAAAGGTCAGTGTCAATAAAATTACGAAGCAGATCTCTGCTCCATCCGTTTTTCACCACCTCCCCGGCATAAAATACGGCTTTATCCGGACAACTTGAAAATTTATCAATCAAGAGCGTATGATGACCCCAAGGTATCTGATATATACCGTTCATCAAATCTGCCACAAGTTGTTGCAGATTTGAACATATGACAGCATTGCTCTTATTTTCAGTGGATTGTAAATTTGCAACACCCTGTTGCAAATTCTGAATAAAGCGGGAATACAATTCGTAGAAACTTTGAGCATATCTGATATTTCTTTCCGACAGACCTGTTGCTTTTGGCAATCGTTTCTTCAGGTCACGGCTTAGTGTCGCATAGAATGCCGAGCCATATTTGTTTTCATCGCCTCGCTCTGCTATTTCTTTGCCGAGAAGCCAATAATATTGAAGCATCTCTTTGTTTACTTTAACCGCAGCTCGAATCTGGCTTACACGGTATCGCTCACACAGAGTTTGTACCCATGCGAGATAGTCTCTATCAAGTATTGTTACTGGCTTCATATTTTCCTGTCTCTATTGGCGTATTTCATGCCATTAGCGCAAAGTTAGTCATTTTTATTGGGTTTTCAGCGTGTTAGGTGAATCTCGTGCGGGCAATATATACTCGACCTAAACCAATCACACTTTGACGCAGGCTTAAATTATCTGAAATATTTGGGGGGATGGAGGGGTTTTGCTAATTTTGCAGGTTGTTAGCGGGTTATGCCCGCAGGAGCCGACGCCTGAGGCGCGGCTGACGGAACCGATTCATCGAGAAAATGAAGAAATACAGACTTTACAATGATGTGCTGGGCTGGCTCTGCTTCGTGGTGGCTGCCTTCACTTACCTGATGACCGTAGAGCCTACGGCAAGTTTCTGGGACTGCCCGGAGTTCATCTCGCAGGGTGTCAAGCTCGAAGTGGGCCACCCGCCGGGCAACCCCATCTTCATGCTCGCGGCCCGCTTCTTCGTCAATTTCGCCGGTGGCGACATGACAAAGGCGGCCCTGATGGTCAACTCCATGTCGGCGCTGCTGTCGGCCGGAACCATCCTCCTGCTGTTCTGGACCATAACCCACCTGGTCAAACGGCTCATTGTCAAGGATGACGCCAAGGAGATAAGCCTCACAAAGATGCTTGTCATCTTCGGTTCGGGCCTGTGTGGCGCCCTGGCCTACACCTGGAGCGACACCTTCTGGTTCTCGGCCGTCGAGGGTGAGGTCTACGCCTTCTCGTCGTTCTGCACGGCGTTGGTTTTCTGGCTGATTCTCAAATGGGAGAACCGCGCCGACCAGCCCCACAGCGACCGTTACCTGATTTTCATCGCCTATATCATCGGCGTCTCGATAGCCGTCCACCTGCTCAACCTGCTCTGCATCCCGGCGATAGTGCTGGTGGTGTATTACCGCAAGTTCAAGGAGACCACCGCCACCGGGTCGCTCATCGCGCTGGCCATCGCCGGGGCCATCGTCGCCCTGATACTCTTCGGCCTCGTGCCGGGCTTCATCGAGGTTGCCCAGTATTTCGAGCTGTTCTTCGTCAACACCCTCGGGATGGGCTACAACATCGGCGTGCTTGTCTACACAGTGCTGTTCATCGCCGTGATGATATGGTCGGTCAGGTCTCTCTACAAGCAGAAGTCGGCCAACGCCATCCGCTGGTCGTTCCTGGCCGCCATCCTCCTGTCAGGCATCCCCTTCATCGGCAGCTCGCTCTGGATACCGGTGGTGCTGCTTGGCGCGCTCGCCATCTGGCTCTGGGGGGCAAAGAAACTCCCGGTGAGAATCCTGACGGTAGTGTCGCTTAGCGTGCTTGTGATTTTCGTGGGCTATTCAAGCTACGCGCTTCTGCTCATCCGCTCCCACGCCAACCCCCCGATGAACCAGAACGCCCCCGACAATGTGTTCTCGCTCGGCTCATACCTCAGCCGCGAGCAGTACGGGGAGACCCCGCTGCTCTACGGTCACACGTTCAAGTCGTCAGTGATGTACCAGCTGCAGCCTGACGGCTACAACTACGACATACTGCGCCGTCCGGGCAAGACGGTCTACAATAAAGGTGTGAAGACCTCTCCCGACCAGCCTGACAGCTATGTGGCCAAGCAGGAGGAGTTCAAATATGAGATGACGCCGAAGATGCTCTTCCCCCGCATGTACTCCACCGCCGGATCGCATCCCCAGGCTTATCTCGAATGGATCAACGCCACCGAGGATGACCTCCCGACGGTAGACACCCCCGTGGTGGTCGACGCCGACGGCAACGCCGTGCAGTCGATGGCCATGAAGCGTCCGTCATACCTCCAGAACCTGCGTTATTTCTTCAATTACCAGGTCAACTACATGTACTGGCGTTACTTCATGTGGAACTTCGCCGGCCGTCAGAACGACCTGGCCGGAGAGGGGCAGGCCAACCGTGGCAACTGGATTTCAGGCATACCTGTCATCGACAACTACCGCCTTGGCGACCAGAGCCTGCTGCCTGACGAGTACGGCAAGGGGAACAAGGGACACAATGTCTTCTACATGCTCCCGCTGCTGCTCGGCATCATCGGCCTGAGCTGGCAGGCGTTCCGCTCGAAGAGGGGAATCGAACAGTTCTGGGTGATTTTCTTCTTCTTTTTCATGACCGGACTGGCCATTGTCCTTTACCTCAACCAGCCCCCGTTGCAGCCGCGTGAGCGCGACTACGCCTTCGCGGGGTCGTTCTACGCCTTCGCCATCTGGATAGGCATGGGTGTGGCCGGGCTCTGGACTCTCGTCAACTGGCTGCTCAACAATCCCGAGGCTGTGCGCGAGGGTGTCAGCCTCCCCAAGAACGGGAAAGCAGACCCCGCAAAGAGCCGCAAGACCGCCCTGGCCGTGGCCTGTGGCACTCTGGCTGTCGGACTGCTCGTGCCGGCACAGATGGTGTCGCAGACATGGGATGACCACGACCGCTCGGGCCGCTACACCACCCGCGACTTCGGTATGAACTACCTGTCGAGCGTGGCCCCCAACGGCATCATCTTCACCAACGGTGACAACGACACATTCCCCCTCTGGTACGCCCAGGAAGTGGAAGGCTACCGCACCGACGTGCGCGTGGTCAACCTCTCCTACCTGACCACCGACTGGTATGCCAACCAGATGAAGGTGGCCACCGACGGGGCCGCCGGACTCAAGTTCTCGGCCCAGCCTGCCGATTACGCCTACGACCGCCTCCAGTTCAGTTACTACGACCCGGACAACATGGTCACCGACACGGTGAATGTCTTCACCTCGCTCGATGACCTCTACCACAACCCCGAGGCCACTTGGAAGGGGGCGCGCGTAATGAGGATGCCCTACATGTACATCCCCTCCAACGCCGAGGCTGCCGCCAAGGCTGGGGTGATTTCCGAGCGCGAGCTTCCCGCCGCAGAGGAGACCATCGACATTGCCCTCTACCGCGACCCGAAGAATCCTGTCGGAGGCGCCACACTCAGCCAGGCCCTCTCCATCGACATGATCGCCACCCAGGCAAAGGAGGGATGGAGCCGTCCGGCTTACTTCGCGATGACCGTTCCCGACGAGTATTACCTGTCGCTCTCACCCTACATGCGCAACACCGGCCTGGCCTACCAGGTGTCACCGCTCCTCAACCCCGACGGAAGCCGGGAGACCTGGATTGACACCGACAAGATGTATGCCAACATCACCGAGAAGTTCCGCTGGGGCGGCCTCGACAAGGTCGGCGAGAAGGGAGACATCTATCTCGACGAGACTGTGCGCCGCATGGTGACCACCCACCGCACGGCGATGGCCGACCTCGCGATGGCCCTCTATGTCGAGGGTATCGAGGCGCTCGACTCCGTTGGCGGACGCAAGCCCGACGCGGTGTATGCCGCCGACCGCTTCACCAAGGCCGCCCGGATTCTCGACATGATCGAGGAGAAGCTGCCCGTCAGGGTTTCCCCCTACTCCATCCAGACCGGCTACCAGATTGCCGACGCATACCTGCGCCTGGCCGCCGAGACCGGTGACGAGAACCTCTTTGACAAGGGCATGAAGATAACCCTCGGTGAAATCGATCGTTACGCCGCTTATCTCCCCTATTTCAACGAGCTTCGCCGCACACTCCCCGGCAGCGGTTTCTCGGGCCTATCCCCCGCCGACCGCTATGTGCCGACCTACCTCTACCTGCTGCTGCAGCTCTACGCCGAGGAGGGTGGCGACCTGAATGCCCTCAGCGAGTCGCTGGCCAAGAAGGGTGTCAACCTCGACGACCTGGAGGCATATCTGCCCAACCGTTAACCCCCGGCGGGTCAAGTAAACAACCAAATCACGCGTAGCGTCCATGCTTATAGAGCGTCCGCCGCTGTTCTACCGCCTGCTCTTCCCGGAGGCGATATGGCGCATAAAGAAAAACCGCCAGAAGGTAGTGTTCCTCACCTTCGACGACGGCCCGATTCCGGAGGTCACCCCCTGGGTGCTCGACACACTCGACAGGTATGGCATAAAAGCCACATTCTTCATGGTGGGCGACAATGTCGCCCGCCATCCCGAGCTGTATGAGGAGGTCAAGCGCAGGGGCCACAGCGTCGGCAACCACACGATGCACCATCTGCAGGGTATGAAGGTGACGTCATACCGCTACATGCACGACATCACCGAGGCCAACGACCTGATTGACAGCCCCCTGTTCCGCCCTCCCCACGGGCTGCTGCGATGGAAGCAGGCCCGGGCCATCAAAGACCGCTACAACATAGTGATGTATGACCTGGTGACCCGCGACTACTCCAAGAAGCTCACCCCCGAAAAGGTTTTCCACAACGTCAGGAGGTTTGCCCGCAACGGCTCGATAATCGTCTTCCACGACTCGCTCAAAGCCGAGAAAAACATGAAAGCCGTCTTGCCGCAGGCCATCGAGTGGCTTCGCTCGCGGGGCTACACCTTCGAGCGGATTCCGATGTGATGCCTCCTTTCGCCGACATTCTGAAAGACAAGCTGCTGCGGGCCGGAGCCTCGGCCGCCGGGTTCGCCCCCCTGCGTGAAGTCGCGCCGGAGGTGATGGAGGCTTACTCAGCCTGGATTTCAGAGGGACGCCACGGAGGGATGGAATACCTCGCCAACCATCTCGCGATACGCCGCAACCCCGCGTTGCTGCTCGGCGGAGGGGAAGACCCTCGTCCGGGAGGCACCGTCATCTCGGCCGCCTTCCCATATTTCTCTGCCGACCCTTACCGTCCACGACGGCTCAGGATAGCCCGCTATGCCTTAGGGGATGACTACCACGAGGTGCTGCGCCGCCGTCTCAAACCCATAGCCGAATGGATTACCGCCGAGACCGGGAAGGAGGCACGCGTCTGTGTCGACACCGCCCCGATTCTCGAACGCTACTGGGCCCGCGAGGCCGGAATCGGATTCATCGGGCGCAACCGCCAGCTAATCATTCCGGGGCGGGGCCCCTGCTTCCTGCTGGCCGAAATCGTCACCCGCGCGGAACTTCCCCCCGACACCCCCTGCCGCCTGACATGCGGGGAGTGTGACGCCTGTGTCAGAGGATGTCCCGGCCATGCCCTCACCCCAGATGGCTTCGACAGCCGCCGGTGTCACTCCTACCTCACCATCGAACACCGTGGGGAGCTTCCCGCCGACTTCACCCCACGGCGGGGATGGCTATACGGATGCGACCTCTGCATCGAGGCGTGTCCCCATCACCGCACTGCCACCCCGCCCCCTCCCCTGCCGGAGTTCACACCCCGCGAATCACTGCTCGACCTCGCCGAGGATGAAGTCAGGAACCTGACACCCACGACCTTTGCCTCACTGCTGCGCCATTCCCCCATAAAACGGGCCAAGCTCGCCGGACTGCTGCGCAATATCGACCGTCTCATTTCCGACACCACCGCCGGGGAATAACAGAACCATCCGTTAAGCCATCGACACCGGGGAGTCTTAGGGGCTGCGATTTCTCCAGTTCCGCGATTTTCCGTATCTTTGTAGTTCACAGGTCACATATGGCCGGAAAATTTATCACTCTGTTATGAAAAACGAAATCTTATACATCCTCCTCCCTGACTATGCCGCCCATGAGGCAGTGTACCTCTCGCAGGCTATCGCCTCCGACGAATTCGCGTTGAAGGAGCATCCCAAATATGTCAACAAAGTAGTGGCCCCCACATTGGAGCCGGTAAAATCGATAGGCGGCTTCCTCACATTGCCCGACTATTCATTCGACACGATGCCTGAGGATTATGCCGCGCTGGTGCTGATCGGGGGCTTCGGATGGAGCACTCCCGCCGCCGAACCTGTCGTGTCTATCGTCAGGGAAGCCATCGGGAAAGGCCGGATAGTAGGCGCCATCTGCAACGGGGCATCCTTCCTGGCGAAACACGGCTTCCTCAATGAGGTAAGGCATACGGGCAACGGTCTGCAACAGCTGCAGCTCTGGGGCGCGGAGAATTACACCAATCACGAAGGTTATGTCAACGCCCAGGCGGTCAGCGACAACAATATTGTGACGGCCAACGGCTCGGCCACACTCGAATTTGCCAAAGAGATGCTTATGCTGCTTGAAAACGACACACCGGAACGTGTCGAGATGTATTATCAGTTCAACAAGCAGGGATTCTGCGCGCTGTTCGGGTAAGCCATGGAAATCAGGAACCTGGAACATACCGGCTTCGACACGCTGTTTAGCGGCTTTGAACGCGCCTTCTCAGATTACGAGATTCGCTTTGATAAAGAGGAGGTGCGGTCGATGCTCGAAAGGCGCGGATACAATCCACGGCTGTCATTCGCCGCTTTCGACAAGGGCGAAATCGTAGCCTTCACCTTGAACGGCACCGGTCTGTTCGACGGCATTCCCACCGCCTACGACACCGGAACCGGAACCGTGAAGGAACACCGGGGGAAAGGTCTCGCCGGAAAGATATTCAGCCATTCAACCCCGTTCCTAAAAGAAGCCGGGATAAGGCAGTATCTGCTGGAGGTATTGCAGAACAATGAAAAAGCCATTTCAGTCTACCGGAAGATGAACTTCGCGACAACCCGCGAGTTTGATTGCTTCCGGCAGTCAATTGAGAAGATAGACAATCCGGCCGTAGCGGAAGAGGACTCCACCTTAAAGATTGAACCCGTAACCACCCGATTCATCCGCGAGTGCCTGGATTTCTGCGACTTCTCCCCGTCGTGGCAAAACAGCATCGACTCCATAGAACGGGGGGAATCAGCACTGACATGTCTCGGCGCGCTCGTCGACGGCCTCCCCGCCGGATATTGCGTTTTCGACCCTGAAACCGGAGACTTGACCCAGATCGCGGTAAAAAAAGAACACCGGCGAAAAGGGGTCGCCTCCCGGCTTTTGCGGGAAGCAACCTCCAGGATGAAAACCGGCTTTGTGAAAATACTGAATGTCTGCGACAGCAGCCGCGCCCTGCCCGCATTCCTTGAAAAGAAGAGCATCCCGCTGGCGAGCAAGCAGTTCGAGATGATACTGCCTCTATGAGACGCAGCCAACGGCAGACGCTTGTCATAAGTGCACATTTTTTAATCGAAATTTGTTTTTTTTAAAACAAGTCCCTATCTTTGCGAAGTAAACATACAACTTGACACGATTTACCCCTCAGGTTTTACGCATAATTGACATACCAGTAACAAACAAAACACAAAGCCTTATGAAAAAAGTATTCATTGCACTATGTCTCGCAGCAGCAGGAATCTCGGCAGCCAACGCTCAGGAAGGCCAGATGGCCGCAGGCATCAACCTCGGAGTCGCCCCCTGCCTCGAAGGAGACGGCGCGCCCACCAATTTCGGCATCGGAGCCAAATTCCAGTACAACGTCACCGAACCCATCCGCGTTGAAGCCGACCTTGAATACTGGTTCAAAGCCAAAGGCATCAGCGTCTTCGACATCTCGGCCAACGTCCACTACCTCTTCAACATCACCGACAAGCTCAAAGTCTACCCCCTCGTGGGAATCGGCTACGCCAACCTCCACGCCTCCGCACCCAAGATTGAGGTCAACATCCCCAACATCCCGAACATCCCCGGCATGCCTGACATGAACGAGTATCTGAAAGAACTTGAGGATGCCGCCGATGCCTCCTCCAACGCCAGCCGCTTCCTCTTCAACATCGGAGCCGGAGCCGACTACGACATCACCGACAACCTGACCGCCAACTTCGAAATCAAGTACCAATACCTCAAGGACTTCAACCGCATGCCCATCTCAATCGGCATCGCCTACAAGTTCTGACAAAGAGAGCTACCCTCCCGGGGTCTCTCACGCAGATTCCGCAGATACGCAGATACGCGGATAGCTCGCGGATTTAGAAGATGAGACAATCTTCGGGAGAGGGTCTCACAGATTACACAGAAGCCATCCGGATGGAAATCCAACAACATTCCATCCGGATGGCTTCTGTGTAATCTGTGTAATCTGTGAGACCTTTCCTGATAATCTCCTTAATCTTGATTATCTCTAAAATAATCTGCGAACAATCCGCGGTATCTGCGGAATCTGCGTGAGACCTTTTTAATGCGTGAGACCCTTTTCTAATACCTGCCGCGAGACATCGGCGGAATCCTCAACGGAATCCTCAAAAATTTTTGCGTTGAATAAATTCCGCCAATCTGTTGTTTCCCAATATTTTTCTGTATATTTGCAAGACTAATTCCTTACTTAGATCTATTCAATAACCAAGACATGAGAAAACTGTTTTATCCGCTGGTGGCGGCGCTATGCGCGTTGACCTGCCAGGCGAGAGAGATTGTGTTGCTCGAGGGCCCGTTCGAGGCTGACTGGAGCGACAAGCACTGTGTAGACCCCATGCAGATGGTGGGGGTGGCACCCGGTGATGTGATTCACGTCCACACCAGCAATGTCAAGAACTATGCTGTGGCTTACATCCGCACGAAGAGCAACGGATGGGCGGCAATCAGCAGCGAGTATGACAATTTCAGGATAACGGGTGATTTCGAGTGTCCGCTCGACCAGAAGCTGATTGAGGTGATTGACAACGAGACTCTGATGTTCGGCGGGAGCGGCTACACTATCGAGAAGGTGACCTTGCTGACCGACCGCCCCGAAGACACCCGCGAGGGGTATGATGACCTCTCCAACCCTGACGCTTCCGAACCGACCAGGCTGATTTACGATTTGTTGCGCGACTGCTACGGGAAGAGGAGCATTTCGTGCTCGATGGCCGAGGTCGACTGGAACCACAAGGAGGCGGGATATGTCAAGGGATGGACGGGGAAATACCCCGCCATGAACGGTTACGACTACATACACCTCACTTACGACTGGGAACCTTACAGCGACATCTCTCCTGTAAAGGAATGGTGGGACATGGGGGGACTTGTCACCATCTGCTGGCACTGGCGCGCGCCTGACAGCGAGGCTGTGTGGGAGGCGTACAAGCAGGACAACAATGACAACACGGTCTTCGAGGGGTTCTATGCTCCCGGCGGCGGCTCCCCCAGCACCAACTTCAGCGCGGCCAACGCTGTCAAAGAGGGGACATGGGAGAATGAGTTTGTCAAGTCAGACATCGCGAAAGTGGGCGAGCGGCTGAAACTCCTTCAGGATGAGGGAATCGTGGTAATCTGGCGGCCGTTCCACGAGGCCGCCGGCAACTCCACCATATACAGTGACGGCAAAGCCTGGTTCTGGTGGGGCGCAGACGGCGCGGCACCCTGCGTGACCCTATGGAAGATGATGTATGACTATTTCCGAGAGGAGGGAATCAACAACCTGATATGGGTCTGGACTTCCCAGACCAAGGATGGAGCGTGGTATCCCGGCGACGATTATGTCGACATGATCGGAAGGGATTTATACAACTACAAGACAGAGGAGGCCGCATACAATTTCAACTATCTGACGGCTTATTATCCCCACAAGATGATTGCCTTGTCGGAATGCGGATACTCAGGCGGCACGAGCCCGTATGTCAGCGAGCAGTGGGAGGCCGGGGCGAAATGGAGTTTCGCCATGCCCTGGTACCACTACCAGTTCCGGCCGGGCGGCAACCACCAGTATGCCAACTGTGACTGGTGGCAAGACTGGTTCGGCCGTGATTACGCAATCACGATGGATGAGATGAAGGGGCTGAGGGAGGAGTATCTGTCAAGGTCTTCAGCCACGCCCGTCATTGAGAGGGAAAGGGACAACAGCCCCGGAGGATGGTTCACCTTGCAGGGAACAAGCATCGAGAAGCCCGTCGCGCCCGGCATTTACATAAAGGACGGCAAGAAGGTAGTGGTGAGACCATAGGCCCCACTTCGTGTAGAAACAAAACGCAGCCTGACATCTCCAAGCGGGGTCAGGCTGCGTGAGTTTTTCTCCGGCGGGTCAGAATATGTCGGAGTGGCGGCCGGTGTCGATGAACAGCAAAGTCAGCGAGGTGTCGTTCTGCTCCCAAAGCAGGAGCCAGTCTGACTCGATATGGCATTCCCATATCCCGGCGTACTCCCCTGAAAGCTTGTGGGGACGGTATTCCCGGGGTAGGGAGCCGGTGGCTGACAGGATGTCAACCGCCTCCTTGAATTTCTCCATCCTAAGCCCTCTCTTTATACATTTTTTGAGGGCTTTGTCGAAATGGCGGGTGGTCTCGACAGAATATCTCATATCCCAAAGGCTTTGTACATCGCTTCGGCATTCTCGTAATGTGTCACCCGGCCGGCCTTGATGTCGGCGAGGGCTTCGTCGAGACCGCATTTGTGTTTCTTGCGTTCGGGCTTGGCGATGGAGACGCCGTCGATGGCGTTGAGAATCTTCTTCAGGTGGGGAAGGATGGATTTGTCTTCTATGTTTATTGTCAGCTGTGTCATATGTCGAATCTGGTCTGGTGGGTTATCGTCTACTTGTTATAACAACGGTCGGGCGCGACATGTTAACGCCGGTTGACCGCGACGGGGAGCCAACCGGATGTGCAAATATAATGGTTTTCAACGACAAATCAAAATCAGGGGCGCAACTGGCCGTCGCCGGTCAGGAGGTAGCGGGTGGTGGTTATCTCACGGAGACCCATCGGGCCGCGTGGGCCGAGTTTCTGGGTGGAGATGCCGATTTCAGCACCGAGGCCAAACTGCGCGCCGTCGGTGAAGCTGGTCGGGAGGTTGACATAGACGCATGAGGCGTCGACCATCCGGCGGAATGTGTCGGCGGCGGCTGTGTCGGCGGTGATGATGCTCTCGCTGTGGCCCGAACCGTGGAGGGTGATGTGGGAAATCGCCTCATCAAGGCTGCCTACCACGCGCAGTCCCATCTTGTAGTCCATCCATTCCGTGTCCCAGCACTCCCCGGCTGGCACCAGCAGCCTGTCGGGATAGTTGCCACGCAACGCCTCCATCGCCTCGTCATCGGCGTGGATTTCCACCCCCTTCTCCGCGAGGAGACGACAGAGCGATGGGAGGTCGGCCAGACGTCCGCGATGCACCAGGAGGGTGTCGAGGGCGTTGCACACGCTAACGCGGCGTGTCTTGGCGTTTGTGATGATGCCGCGGCCCATCTCAAGGTCTCCCGCCAGGTCGAAATAGGCGTGGACCACTCCGGCTCCGGTCTCTATGACCGGCACTTTGGCGTTGTCGCGGACAAAGTCGATCAGGCGGCGTCCCCCGCGCGGAATGCAGACATCCACCTGCCCGACCGCCCCGAGCATTGCGGCCGTGGCCTCGTGGGTGGAGGGGAGGAGGGTGGCCGCCTCGACAGGTATCCCGTTGAGGCGCAACGCCTCATGGATGAGGCCAATGGCCGCGCGGTTGGAATCGTCGGCGTCGTGGCCCCCTTTGAGGATGCATGCGTTGCCGCTTTTGAGGCATAGGGAGAAGACATCGAAGGTGACATTTGGGCGTGCCTCATATATGACACCTATCACCCCGAACGGCACCCTGACCTTGCGCAGGTCGATGCCGTTGGGGAGGCGGCGGTGTTCCACCTCCTCCCCGACCGGTGTCGGCAGCCCGGCGACATGGCGCAAATCGGAGGCTATCCCCCTGAGGCGTTCCGGGGTGAGCTGCAGACGGTCGTAGAGAGGGTTGGAGGGGTCCATCCGGGCCAGGTCGAGGAGATTCGCCTCAAGAAGTTCGGCCTGACGGCTGTCAACCAGCGAGGCGAGGGTCGTTATGGCGGCGGAGCGTTGCCCGTCGCTGAGAGCCGGCAGCACGCGGGAAGCCTCGCGGGCGCGGCGGAATATTTCGTTGAAGTTTTCCATATTTCAAAGCCCCTCTGTTTTCCGGGGCCGATTGGAGTTGAATTTGCAGAAAGACATGACGAGGAATCCTCAGTTCTCCTCGAGATACAGGTAATCGTAGTGGATGAGAGGCCGCTGGCCGTGGCGGCCGATTGACTCGGCGGCGCTGCGGCTGTCCATCGCGGCGCGTCCTACGGCAATCCTCTCCCCCTGGGGCGACAGCACCGAGACGATGTCACCCTCCTCCCATTCGCCGCTGACGGCGGTCACACCTACGGGGAGGAGGCTCACCGCCTTGTCGCTGCGCAGTATCCCGGCGGCATTCGCGTTGATGTGGATTTCACCTTTGGCGAAAGAACTGCTGTGGGCTATCCACCGCTTGATGGTGCTCAGCGGGGCGAGCGACGGCTCGAAGATGGTGTGAGGCACAGACGCCGGATTCCCGACGATGTCGACCAGCACCCCCGGACGGTCACCCCTGGCGATGACAACCGCCACCCCCTCGGCCGAAACCTTCCGGGCGATGCCGCATTTGGTGCCCATACCCCCGCGCCCGAAGCCGCTTTTGGCGGCCACGACATAGGCCGAGGGGTCTTCGCCGGGGGCGACACGCGGAATCAGCACCGACGCGGGGTCGTCGGGTGAACCGGTGTAGATGCCGTCGATGTTGGAGAGTATCACAAGCATGTCGGCGTCAAGCATCGTCGCAATCAGTCCCGAAAGCTCGTCATTGTCGGTGAACATCAGTTCGGTGAGGCTCGCCGTGTCGTTCTCGTTGACAATGGGGATTACTCCGTTGTCAATCATCGTCAGCATACAGCCGCGCTGGTTTAGGTAGAGGTCGCGCGATGAGAAATTCTCCTTCTGGGTGAGAACCTGCCCCACCAGTATGCCATACTCCCCGAAAAGCTGGTTGTAGAGGTTTATGAGCCTTATCTGCCCTATCGAGGAGTAGAGCTGGCGGGAGGCTACGCTGTCGAGCGACAGGGGGCGGCTGACAGCACCGCGTCCGCAGGCCACCGCGCCGCTCGAAACAAGCACAATCTCGTGGCCGTCGGCGTGGAGGCGGGCTATCTGGTCTACCAGGGCCGACATGTTGGTGACGTTGGGTTTCCCGTCGGGACGGGTCAGCACGTTGCTCCCCACCTTCACCACTATCCTTTTCTTTCCTTCTTCCATAGGTCAAATCAGCATTTGGCACGGCCGGCCTTGAGTCCGGCGATTACTGCGGGGGTGAAGCCCGCCTGCTCCATGGCGTTCAGCCCCCTGATGGTTATCCCGCCGGGGGTGGTGACCTTGTCAATCTCACTCTCGGGATGCGCCCCGGGAAGCGAGAGCAGGGAAGCAGCCCCCCTGAGGGTCTCGACCACGATCGCCTGGGCGTCGGAGGCCCTGAAGCCAAGCTCCACTCCCCCCTCGACGGCAGCGCGCACATAGCGCATCGCGTAGGCTATCCCGCAGGAAGCCAAGGCTGTGGCCGCCGGGAGAAGTTTCTCCTCTATATCCATTACCTTCCCCAGTCTCGCGAACACCTCCCCGGCAAGCTCCGCGCCTCCCACGACCTCGACAATGAAGGTCATCGACTCGCGCAGCACCATAGCCGTGTTGGGCATCACCATCGACAGGTGGGGGAATTCGCCGCTCTTGCGGAACATCCCTTTCAGCTCCTCACCGGAGACTCCGGCGACAATCACCGCCACCTCCTGGGTGTCGTAATCGAGGGTGTCGCGGATTTCCTCCACCACGTCAGGGAGAATCCAGGGTTTCACGGCAAGCACCACCAGGTCGGCCCCTTTCACAGCCTGGCGGTTATCGGCCACGGTGACCACGCCAAGGGCCTCCAGCGGGGCGAGTTTCCCTGCGGTGGGGTTGGCCACGGTGATGTCTGACGCCCTCATCCCTGACTCCACAAGTCCCCTGGCTACGGCGCCACCCATGGCTCCGGCTCCGATGACGGCTATTTTCATATCATTCATTATTTATGATTTTCAAATTTTCCCACAAAATTACAAAGAATTGTCAACATTACCCGCAGCAATCTCCTCGGCCAGGGCGTTCAGCCTCATTGACAATGCCCGGGTCAGCTTCCCTCCCGTGGCAGGGGCGTCGGCCGGGGCAACCTGCAGCAGCCTCCCCCGACAGCAAAGCTCAAAGCTCTCGCCCGACGGCTTGTATCTCCCGGGGAAGCCGCAGGGCATCACCTGTATCACTTTCCCTCCGTTGGCAATCGTCCAGTCCCTGACCCTCTTTTCAGCCTGACTTATGAATGGGGAGACCAGTACCCCGCCGTTCTCCACTGTCGCGAGCCATTGCCGCTTCCGCCGGGTCAGTTCGGCGGTGGTGAAACTGCGGCTCACGCGCACCGCCGCCTTTTGCGGGTCTCCTAACAGGAAGAGGTTGCCGTAGGCCGACAGCCGCCGCCCTCCGATGGTCAGGCTGTTTACCCTCCTGAAAAAATCGGGACTGGCACGCCTGACAAGCAGCCTGCGGGGGTTGTCATCGACGTAACGGAGGAAGTTGTCCAGGGGGATGTCCCTGAACAGAATCCGGTCATTGAAATTTTTCTCGAATACCGGCTGCTGCCTTGATGAGAAATCCGCCTGAGGCATCATCTCCCAGGCGATTTTCGAGCATGCGCCTTTCAATGCCGCTATGTAATAACCGACCTGGCGCGGAAGACGCTCGCGGGCATAGACCACCAGGTGGATATGGTCGGGCATCACAACCCGCCTCATGATGGTAACCGCCGGGAATTCCTGCCGGAACCGGCGGATGGCCTTCTCGATGGCCTCCCCCACGGTCAGCAACACCGTCCGCGGCCTCTCGGCGGACTGGCGGGGAGCCTCCGGGTCGCCCGTCACCAGCGAGAAGTCAGGGACGCCGGGAGCTTTTGTCATCGTGATCAGGTAGAAGCAACGGGCGCAATAATCGTGACAGAAGGCCCGGCGGGTCATTGGCATAGCGGGGTTGGTTTTTGGGTTGGTTTTGTTTTTGTTTCAGGAAGCCCGCGCTCCGCTTGGCCACAACACCCGCCGCCTCCGGGCCTGGAGGGAGGGGGGAGAGGGAGGAGCGGGGAGAGAG
>CAMWVQ010000054.1 GCA_947177635.1 uncultured Porphyromonadaceae bacterium
CTCCCTCGCTCTCTCGCTCCCTCCCTCCCCGCAACTCACAATCTTCCCAAAAATCCCATTCCTCCCATAATGCTCAAGACCGGCCTTAAAGTCCTCATAGCTGTCATCCTGACAGCCTCCATCGCCGGATGCCGCTCACAGAAAGGGGCATCCTCATCAGACAGCGACCTCCGCGAAGGGGTCACCCTCCCCTCCAACACCGCCCTCAACAGCCGTTACACAATGCTCACCGAATCCTGGAAGCCCTGGAACGACGTCGAGATGGGGATGAAAGTCACCCTCACATCCCCCGCCAAGCTCAACGCCTCGGGGAAGGCCTGGATGAAACGCGGCGAATGGATTTCGATATCGGTCAGGATGCTCGGCTTCGAGGTGGCCTCGCTATGGCTTGACCGCGACTCGGTGGTGGCCATCGACAAGTTCCACAAGAAATATGTCTCGCAACCCACCGCCGCGCTCCTTGGCCAGGCAGACATCTCAATCGAAGACATCCAGGACCTGCTGATGGGACGCGCCTTCCTTGCCGGAAGGGGCACCGCCTCGGTGGCCGACCGGAAAAACTTCGACTTCGAGGAAGCACAGAACGGATGGTATCTCCTGCCGAAATCCCAGCCCGAACTGTTTGACTACGGTTTCCTCGCCTCCAACACCTCCAACGCCCTCCGGGGAGCAATCATCGAGGTCAAGAACTTCGGCTCGGTGTCGGCCAACTACAACGACATCTTCGAGAGCCGCACCTGCGGCTGGTTCGCCCAGGAGGTGAAAGTAGAGACCACGCGTGGCAAGAAAATCGCCGTCACGCTGAAATGGGACCTCAACGGCTCGAAGTTCAACACCGGTGTGGTGAAGAGCTGCCGCATCCCCGAGAACTGCGAGCGCATCGAGATGTCATCCCTCGCCAACCTGCTCAAAAACTTCTGACCCTAAACTTCAGAGACAAAAAAAGAGGACTCACACCTCATCAAGTCCGCCAATCATACCCCAGTCAAGACAAATCCCCGTGTCAAGATTCCTGACCATACTGCTTGCCGCCCTCCTGTTGCTGCTCCCCGTTGATGCCGCCTCCCAGCAGAAGCGCAAGACCACCTCGCGCCCCAAGACCGAAGCCCCGGCCAAGAAAGCCGGCTCGACGAAAAAGAATACCGCGCCGAAAAAATCCCCCGCCAAGACCTCCACATCAAAGAAAAAGACAACCCTGACGAAAGGGAAAGACAGCAACCGCTCAGAGAAGGAGGTAAGGCGCGACAAGTCGCGGGCCGAGACCGACCTCAAGGAGACCCGCCGCAAGCTGCAGCTCAACGCCGAGGAGACTTCGCGCAAGCTCAGCCAGCTCAACCTCGTGGAGGGGGAAATCGAGGAGTGCAACACCCGAATCGGTGAAATCTCCACCCGCCTCGACTCAATCAACGCCCGCATATCCACCCTTAACGACTCAATCGAGGCCCTCGACACCCACCTGCGCCAAATAACGGCCTCCTACGTCAAGGCCATCAAACGGTCGCAGGGACTCCGCCAGCAGATGAGTGCCCTCGCCTTCATCTTCTCGTCAGACTCCTTCGCCCAGGCCTACCGCAGGGCTCGATACCTCAGGCAGTTCGCCAAATGGCGCGAGAAACGCGCCGCCGAAATCACGGCAGCGCGCCAGGTGCTCGACGGCAAACGCCGCCGGATGGCCGCGCTGGCCCAGGAGGCGGCCAGGTCGAAAAACGAGCTGTCGCGCGAACACGCCTCGCTGGTGAAGAAGCAGACCGAGACGGCAAACCTCGTCGGGGAACTGCGCGACCAAGGGAGCGCACTCAAGGAAATCATGGCCCAGCAGAGGGCCCTCGCCACAGCCCTCGACCGCGAGCTTGACAACGTGATAGCCCGCGAGGCGGCCAAACGTGAGGCGGCCCGAAAAGCCGCCGAGGCCGAAAAGGCCCGCAAGGCGGCTGAGGCTGAGGCCGCAAGGAAAGCAGCCGCCGAGGAAGCCGCCCGGAAAGCGGCCCAGGAGGAAGCTGAGCGCAAGGCCCGCGAGGCCGCTCAGGCCGAGGCCGCGAAAAAGGCTGCAGCCGAGGAAGCGGCCAGGAAAGAAGCAGCCGCCGAAGCCGCCCGCAAGGAGGCCGAAAAGGCGAAGAAAGAGGCCAAACGTGAGGAGGAACGCCGCGAGGCCGCCCGCAAGGCGGCCGAGGCTGACGCCGCCAAGAAAGCCGCGCAGGAGGCCAAGGAGGCCGCCCGGAAGGCTGAGGCGGAAGCCAGACGTGCCGACAACGAACGGAAAGCCGCCGAGGAGCGGAAACGCAAGGAGGAGAAGCGCGCCAAGACCAAGCCGGTGAAGCATTCCGGCAAAGGGGGAGACGCGTCCTCCGCTACCGGCGCGTCGCAGGGGGCCGCGCCGACGCTCCACACACCCGCCCACTCCTCAGAGAGCGGAAACGCCTCTAAGGAGGTGGAGGCCGGGGCCGACTTCGCGTCGCTCAAGGGGTCGCTCCCCTTCCCCATCACCGGACGCTACACAATCGTCAAGCGTTTCGGCCGCCAGCAGCACCCCTCGTTGCCCCATGTGGTCACCGACAACGCCGGAATCGACATCGAGACCGCCAAGGGAGCCGCCGTCAGGAGCGTGTGTGACGGGGAGGTGTCGGCGGTGTTCCGTCCCGAGGGATACAACTCCGTGGTGGTGATCCGCCACGGCACCCATATGACCGTCTACGCCAACCTCGCCTCGGTCACCGTCTCCACCGGACAGAAAGTCAAGGCCGGGCAGAACATCGGGGCGGTCTTCTCCGACCCGAAAGACAACGGCCGCAGCGTGTTGCACTTCGAGGTGCGCGAGGGACGAACGAAAGAGAACCCCGAGCTATGGCTCCGCAAATGACAGCCGACGCCAGGGAGACACGCCGCCGCCCAACCCTCTCGGCGAGGGTGCTGAAGGTGATGGGGCTGTTCAGCGGCGTGCAGGCGCTGACAATCATCTGCTCGATTGTCAGGACAAAGCTTGTGGCCATATGGCTCGGCCCCGCCGGGATGGGGCTTTTCGGCCTTTACAACTCAGCCCTCGACACCATCTGCGCCGTGACGCAGATGGGTACCGGAACCGGGGTGATACGCGAGCTGGCCCTTGCTCCCCGCCGGGCGTTGCCGAGGCTTGTGGCCGTCATCAGACGCTGGGGATGGGGACTCGGCCTGGCCGGTGCCCTCCTTACCCTTACCCTCTCCCCGATGCTCAGCCGCTTCACATTCGGCGACGAGAACCACACCCGGGGGTTCGTGGTACTCTCCGTGGCGGTGTTGCTGCTCACCCTGAGCGGCACCGAGGGGGCGGTCTTCCAGGGGCTCAAACGCTACACACGCCTGGCCAAGGCGTCGGTCTGGGGAGCCGTCGGCGGACTCGCCGTGTCGGCCCCGATGTATTACTTCTGGGGGCTCGACAGCGTCATCCCCTCCCTGGTGGCCTACGCCGCCGTGACCTGGATATGCCGGGGACTCTACCACGAGAAGGTTGCCCCGCCGTCACCCTCCCCCGGAGTCAGGGAGACCATCGTCGAGGGTAAAGGCTTCGCCCTGCTTGGCATCTACATGACCGTCACGGTGTTCGCCACCAACGCCGTCTCATACATCTTCATGTCATACCTAAACCAGCGGGGAGGCACCGAGGCCGCCGGACTCTACCAGGCCGGATTCACGCTGGTCAACCGCTACGTCGGGCTGGTGCTGGTGGCCGTCGGCATGGAATACCTCCCCCGCCTGTCGGAGGTCAGCAAGTCGCCCCGCCGGACTGAACTTTTCCTGACCCACGAGATTATACTTATAATGCTGGTGATGCTCCCGGTGGTGACGCTGTTCCTGGCGGCCGACGAGCTTATCGTCAGGCTGCTCTACGACAAGGCGTTCCTGACGATGCTGCCATTCGTCACCTGGGCGGTCATCGGCACCATCTTCCGCGCCTGGTCGTGGTGTCTGGCCTACGTCATCCTCGCCAAGAGCGACGGGGTGGCCTACCTGCTGACCGAACTGCTCTCGGCGGCGGTCGCCATAGGGCTTAACATCTGGTTCTATGACCTCTGGGGCTTCCCGGGCCTGGGCTACGCCTACACCCTCTGGTATCTCTTCTACCTTGTCGAGGTCTGGGTGTTGTGCCGCCGTCGTTACCGCCTCTCAGTCCGTCGCGGCGCGCTGCTGTTCCCGGCCATGGTGTTCGTCATCTGCGCCGCCACAGCCGCCGGGCGCCAGCTGGCGGGATGGTGGGCCACGGTGCCGTTTGTCATCCTCTCCCTCGCCGTCAGCGCCTACGGGCTCAGGAGACTGCTCGGTGTCAGCCCCGCGCAGATGATTGAAAAATTTGTCAAACCCGCGAAAAAAGGTTAACTTTGCGATAATGAATGTACGTCCGAAAAAAGCGCTTGGCCAACATTTCCTCACCGACCTGTCGGTGGCTGACCGGATTGCGTCCACCCTTGACGAATACAAGGGGTTGCCGGTGGTCGAGGTAGGCCCCGGAATGGGAGTCCTCACCCGCTTCTTGCTCGACAAGGGCCACGATGTCACCGTTGTCGAGCTCGACAGCGAAAGTGTCGAATACCTCCAGGCCAATTTCCCCGGACTCGCCGGGCGTATCGTCGCCGACGATTTCCTGAGACTCGACCTGGGAAAGCTCATCCCGGGCGACGGGAAATTCTGCCTGATAGGCAACTACCCCTACAACATATCCTCGCAGATATTCTTCCACGCCCTCGACTGGAAAGACCGCATAGTCTGCTGCTCCGGCATGCTCCAGAGGGAGGTGGCCCAACGGCTCGCCGCCCCTCCCGGCACCAAGGCGCGCGGCATCCTTAGCGTGCTGCTCCAGGCCTGGTATGATGTCGAATACCTCTTCACCGTCGACGAGAATGTCTTCAACCCGCCCCCCAAGGTGAAGTCGGGGGTCGTGAAGCTCGTCCGCAACGAGGTCACCGACCTCGGCTGCGACCCGGCCAAGTTCAAGACCGTGGTCAAGACAACCTTCGGACAGCGTCGCAAGACAATCCGCAACTCGATCCGCCCCCTCTTCCCCACCGGGGCACCGCTGCCCGACTCGCCGCTGATGGCCATGCGTCCCGAACAGCTCTCGGTCGCCCAGTTCGTCGAGCTGACCAACCTGCTGGGCTGAACCGCGCCCCCTGCGCAGTCTCCTCCTCCGCCCCCACAACCAATCATCCCGACTACCGCAAATGAAGGAATTCGACGAGGATTTCCTCGAAAAAATAAAGCAAATCATCGAAGCCCGCGACGAGGCAGCCGCCCGGCGCGAGCTGGAGGAGATGCACCCGGCCGACATCGCCGAGCTGTATCAGGACCTCGACCTGTCGCAGGCCGAATACCTCTACAGGCTGCTCGACGGCGACAAGGCCGCCGACGTCTTGATGGAACTCGACGAGGATGACCGCCGCAAGCTCCTCAGCGACATGGACCCGGAGGAAATCGCCCGCCTCTATATCGACCACCTCGACTCTGACGACGCCGTAGACCTCATCCAGGACCTCGACAAGGAGGACCGCGAGGAGGTGTTGTCTCACATCGACGACGTGGAGCAGGCCGGCGACATCATCGACCTGCTGAAGTATGACGAGGACACCGCCGGCGGTCTGATGGGTACAGAGATGCTGGTCGTCAACGAGAACTGGTCGATGCCCGAGTGCATCAAGCAGCTCAGGATGCAGGCCGAGGACATGGATGAAGTCTACTACGTCTATGTGGTAGACAACGACGACCGTCTGCGCGGCACCCTACCCCTGAAGAAACTCATCACCCACCCCTCGGTCTCGAAGATAAAGAATGTGATGGAGACCGACCCGGTGGCGGTCAAGACCGACATGCCCCTCGACGAGGTGGCCATCGACTTCGAGAAATATGACCTCGTGGCCATGCCGGTTGTCGACTCGATCGGGCGTCTGGTGGGACATATCACCGTCGACGACGTGATGGACCGCGTCCGCGAGTCTTCCGAACGCGACTACCAGCTGGCTTCCGGTCTCTCGCAGGATGTGGAGTCTGACGACACCATCTGGCAGCAGACCCGCGCCCGCCTCCCCTGGCTGCTGATAGGCATCCTCGGAGGCATCGGCAACTCCCTCATCCTCGGAAACTTCGAGCAAGGCTTCGCCACCAACCCGGCGATGGCCCTCTTCATACCTATGATCGGCGGCACCGGCGGAAATGTCGGCATACAGTCGTCGGCCATCGTGGTGCAGGGCCTTGCCAACGGCTCCCTCGACCTGAAGGACACCGGCAAACAGCTCTTCAAAGAGGTCGGGGTCGGTGTGGTCAACGGCCTGATCATCTCCCTGATAGTGTTCCTCTACAATGTCTTCAGCCTGTCGCCGTGGAACCCCACCACACTGGCCGTGTCGCTCTCGCTGATGGCTGTGGTGCTGTTCGCCTCCATCTTCGGCACCTTCGTGCCGCTGACCCTCGAACGGTTCAAAATCGACCCGGCCCTCGCCACAGGCCCCTTCATCTCAATCACAAACGACATCATAGGTATGCTCATCTACATGCTCATCTCCTCCGCCCTGATGAACGCATTCGCCTGACACTTCCCGCCAATGGATTTCCTTCACTCTGTCGAATTCTATGTGATCATACTGCTGGTTGCCGCCCTGGCCGTCGGCCTGATGGCTATGCCCTCTGGCCACGGCCCGGTAGAGACCTCCTTCTCGGAGGGATTCCTCACATTCGACCCCGCCGCCGGTGAAGACCCGGCTCCGAGGCTCGAACTGGAATGCCTCCCCGACGGAGGGGTGAAAATCACCCGCCACGGCCTCCCCGACACCCTCGACAGCGCGGCCACCGCCGCCCTGGCAATCTCCCGCAAGGGTTTCGACCTCACCATAGAGGAACGGCTCACCCCCGCCTCACGGCCGCTGCTCGCCTCAGAGACCAATAGGGTGAACACCGCCGTCTACATCCTCCAGGGCCTCGCCCGCGAACGCTACCACGTGCGGTTCAACTCCGAGTCTACCTCATCTTTCACCACCGTGACCTTCGTCAACCGCCCCGGCCTCCACGCCACCAGGCAATTCCGCCAGGCCTGACAGCAAGTCTTCCAAGACTGCGTTTCTATCAACCCCAGACTAATCATATATACCAATTATACCAATCCTACATACATTTTTTTAAGATGAGAAGAATATCCCTGCTCTTTTTGGGCAGCATGGCATTCTGTGCCAACTTGGCTGCCACCCCGCTGTTCTCCACACAGCTAAACACCCAGGAGGAATTTGACCTCTGGAGCGTCGTGGACAACAACGAAGACAACGCCACATGGGTTTTCTCACCCACTAACACCGACCGCGAGCGCACATACTACAGCTACGGAAAGAACGACGCCGACGACTGGCTGATTTCTCCCGCGATCACCCCCTCCCAGGATGGCCCCTATATAGTGAAATACATCTTCAAGGGCAGCTCTTACACGGAGTCGATGAAGGTCTATATGGCCGACGCCCCCACCGTGGAGGCTCTCTCGGCCAACCTCAAGGGAGACTATCCCGAAGTGATGGCCAATGACTATGAGGGATACTTCCTCTTCGACGGACACGCCGGAGAGCCTGTCTACCTCGGCTTCCAGGCCTGCACCAAGGCCGACCGCTGGCGTCTATACCTCAAGGAGGTAATAGTCGAGCCTTGCGACAACCCCACCGACCTGGCCGTCACCGGTTTCATCTCTCCCGTCTCCGCCGAAGGGCTAACCACCGCCGAGCAGGTGACAATCGAGGTGAAGAATGCCGGAATGACAACCATCGAGTCTTTCTCGGTGACAATGTCGGTAAACGGCGAAGCCATCTTCACCGAGCCTGTCGAGAAGACTCTCCTCCCCGGGGAGTCGGCTGAAATCACTCTCGCCGGAACCGTCGACCTCTCGACAAGCCACTCCACCTACACCCTCTCCGCCACCGCCACCGTCGAAGGAGACATCTCGGAAGGCAACAACACCTTCACCGCCAATGTGCGCCACATCGGCCCCGCCGTCGAACCCTACACCATGGGATTCGAGCCGCTCGAAGACACCAGCGACATCAAATTCTTCGACCTCAACCAGGACTCAGGCAACTGGGGCATCGAAATCGGGTCTTTCTTCATGAACCTCGCCCGCACCGGCGTGGGATGCCTGGGCTACAACTATGACCGCGACAACAACGCCGACGACTGGGCGATTCTCGACGGGGTGAAAGTAGACGCCGGACACCATGTGCTGAAGTTCTGGCTCTCCGGAGATGACAGCCACCCCGAACGCCTCTCGGTCCACTACGGCAACGAGGCCACACCCGAGGGTATGACCCACGAGCTGATTCGCTTCGATCCCTTCCAGCAAGGTGCGTTCCAGGAGGTCATCTGCATCTTCGAGCTTGAGGAGCCCCAGACAATCTACATCGGCTTCCACGCTTTCAGCGACAAGGATGAGAACTGGATCACCATCGATGATGTCTCGCTCGACAAGATTTCATCCACCGAGGCCGACCTCATCATCGAAAGCCTCAACGCTCCCGGCGCGTATATCCCGACATATGAATCGCGCGACGTCGTGTTCACCGTGCGCAACGTCGGCATCATCGACGTCCCCTCCACCGCCAGCCTCTATATCGACGATGTCCTCGCGGCATCATCCGAACTGACCGTCAAGGCCCAGGAAATCCGGGAAATAGCTTTCACCGAAGGGCTTGCCGGAATCTCCGAAGGCTCACACGACATCAAGGTTGAAATAACCTCACCCCTCGACACACATCCCGAGAACAACGCCATGGCTTCAAAGGTGAGGATTCTCCCCGCCCCTGCCATCATATATGACTTCGAGGAGGATGAGCAGGCCTCGGAACTGACCCTCCGCTCGGAAGACAACAATCAGCTCTACAACGATGACTTCGGCGAATCAGGATGGGGTCTGATGGGCATAAAGGAGCACCCTAAATACGGCCTTCAGATGCTCGGCGTGTATGTAGCCTTCACTGACCCCAAGGCCAAGGCCGACCGCTGGCTCGTGCTTCCCCAGCTCGTTGTCAACTCCGACGACGCCTGCTTCGTATGGAATGCCGGAGCTGTAAACTCCTATGAAGGCACAGAGGCTTACCGCGCAATGGTATCGACCGGTGACGACAAATGGTCAGACTACTCGACCGCTCTCGACGTCCCCGTTGAGTCGACTCTCCGCACCACCCGAGGCATCGACCTTGGCGACTACAACGGCAAGGAAATCTATGTGGCCCTGAACATCCGCAGCGTCAACGGAAACATCCTGACCCTCGACAACCTCGAGCTCCACGGATGCACACTCAAACAGTCAGGCATCTCCAACGTCACCTCTGACGACTCCACTCTGGCGATGACCGTCAGCGGCGACCTCCTGCTCGTCAATGGCAACGATGATGTCAAGGTGGAGGTTTACGACCTGACCGGGAAACTGGTGCTTGTGGCCGAATCAACCACTGTAGACCTTTCTGGCCTGGCCGCCGGAATCTATGTGGCACGCGCCACCGACGCCAACGCCTGCGCCACCATCAAGCTGACCCGCGACTGATTCCTGTGACCCTCCTGGCCCGACGCAATCGGGCAAAAATGACACGACCGCTTTAAAACCGGTCAGGAACCCACAGGAAACGTTCCCCAACAATAGCCGGGGGCCGGTGTGAGGCAGAGTCTGCAACGACTCCCCTCCCCGGCCCCCGGCCTCTTTATTCCCTTGACGGGGAACAATAAGAACGCCGCGTCACGCTTCCTTTTGAAATCTTTCCAAGGCATTTTCGCGTTAATTACGGCAAATGCTTGCAAAAACCGAAAAAACTCACTAACTTTGCAACGCTTTAGGGCGCATTGCGCCTTGGGCGACCAGGATTGTCTTATGGTGTAATGGTAGCACTGCAGTTTTTGGTTCTGCCTGTCTTGGTTCGAATCCAGGTAAGACAACGACAGTGAAAACCCCGGAAACCGCTATCGGATTCCGGGGTTTCTCTTATAATTAATCCGGGACATCTCTTTATAAGCTGAATCACAAATATGGCCAGACACAACGATCTCGGGAAATGGGGCGAGGAACAGGTGGTGGAAAAACTGCTGCTGGATGGCTACACCATCGCCGAACGCAACTGGCGGATGAACCATCTCGAAATCGACATCGTCGCCACCCGTGGCGATGACATCGTGTTTGTCGAGGTAAAGACCCGCGCTGACCGGCAGACCGACCCGCTGGAGGCGATGACCCCGAGGAAGGTGGCGTTGTTATGCCGTGCGGCCGAGGTCTACCTGCGCGTCAACCGCGTCAGGCTGACACCCCGCTTTGATGTGGCGGCGGTTTCAGGCAACGGCCACACCTGCGAGATGGAGTATATCCCCAACGCGTTCCTTCCCCCGCTTAAATCATACTGAACGCGCCTGACGAGATAGAAGATTGCACCCCCGGCAATGTCGTTGATGCTGACATATGCCGGGGGTGCGTCGGTATTGACGTGTGTCTATCAGATTAATGTGTCTTGTTTACTGCTTGACCAGAATGCAGTCGCCGTCGTCAAAAAAGATGGTCAGGGTGTTGCCGTTAATGTAGCAGGGACGGAACATGAGGTCGTCATCATAAGTGAATGTGGATATATGCATACAAAGAAATCTCAGTGTGGGAGACCGGTCGGTCAGCAGGCCACGCCAGGTGGGGCAATATCCGACGCATAACGACGACTGCTGACAGAGGCATATCGCGAATCAACGGGGGAATAGAAGGCGTGGCGGCCTTTTACAACGATGTTGGTGATATTGGAGAACGGAAATTTGAGGATTCAAGAAAGCAGGGTGGAGGATTTGCCGGGAAGCCGCGCATATACGGGGGCACACGTCCCTTGGTCAAATCAGAATCGTAAAGGTATGGCCAACATCCTTGCAGCTGATGTGAGACAGCGGATGAGGCGGATGGCTTTATATTTAAGGATTAGGTTGTTCTGTCCTGCTTTTTACTTCTTGAAGTTACACAAATAAAGATGATCCTCGGGCTTTTCCAGGCCCTACGATGACTGTCTGACAGGAACCGGGGCTGCTCTTGGCGGCTGCTGAAAGCTTTTCGCGGCGGCAATTGTCGATCAGGCTATTCCAGTCTTTGGGGCTTCAGGCCCCTTTCCCTTGCCGGCGCCTTTCAGGCCGTTGGCTTGGCTTGCAAGCCCGAACAGGCGGAAAGACTATTGTTTTCTGTCGCAAAGTTAACACATCTCATCGGTTTTCACCAACCGTCATTTGTTAATATTTATTAACAAAACTGTCAATAAAAAGTCCACGCCTGCGTCTGTCAGGCGTGGACTCCGAGTAATCTTTTCAATCAGCCCCGCGTTACTTGGCGGCGTCAATCTGGCGCAGCAGGAGGTTTACGGCCTCATGGAGCTGGGCGTCCTCCCCTGCCACAATCTGCTCGGGGGTGTTGGCAACCTTCAGGTCAGGTTCGAGCTGGGTGTTCTCAAGGTAGTTACCTTCGGCGGTGCGGTATCCGATTACGGGGATACCGAATATGAGCGAGGGATCCTGGAGTGTCACCCAGTTGACGGAGGTCATTGTGCCGGGAACCGGCATACCGACAACCTTGCCTATCTTCATATGCTGGTAGACCCAGGGGGTGCCGTGGGCGTTGCTGTAACAAGGCTCGGCCACGAGCATCACCGAGGGCTTGTTCCAGCGGCGGGAGGGCATGTCGCAGACATCCTTGCCACGGATCACCTGGGTGAGGTACTTCTGTCCGGTGAAGAGCTGCTCGATATCCTCGTGCATGCGGCCTCCGCCGTTCCAGCGGATGTCGATGACGACACCCTCGCGGTTGTTGTACTTGCCCAGCAGGTCGGCATACATGGGGCGGAACGAGTCGTCGTTCATCGACTCGATATGCACATAGCCCAGACGGCCATTCGACCAGCGGTCAACGTCGGCGGCACGCTGCTTGATCCAGCGGCGATACATCAGGTCGCTGATTTTGGCTGTGGAGCAGGGGATGACAACCTCCGACACCTTCTCGCCCGAGGGGGTGGTGAAGGCCACGAGGGTCTTCTTCCCGGCAAGGTTGTTGAAGAGGTCGCCAAGGTCTGTTCCGGCATTGATGACGTGACCGTTCACGGCGGTGATGACCGCACCCTTGCCGATGCGTGAGGCGGCTTTGTCGAAGGGACCGTTGGCGAGCACCTCGTCAACCTTGAGGCCGTCGCCCTGGAAATTCATGTCGTAGAGGAGACCGAGCGAGGCGGTGCGGTCTGAGGAGGGGTTGGCCGCCCCACGGTAACGGCCGCCGGTATGGGATACATTCAGCTCGCCAAGCAGCTCGCTGAGCATCTCGGCGAAGTCGTAGTTGTTGTTGATATGGGGGAGGAACTTGCGGTAGGCGGCAGTCATTGCTGGCCAGTCGATACCGTGCATGTCGGTGTTGTAGAAGCGTTCACCCTCCTCGACGGCCACATAGTCGAACATCGCCTCGCGCTCGGCGGCGAGGTCAACGTCGTGGGTGGCCGACACCTTGATGGGGGTCAGCTTGTCACCCTTGTCGAGTTTCTTCATGTCGCGGCCTATCACGAAAAGCTGCTTGCCCGACTTGTCGGCCTGGAGCGACGCGCCGGCCGAACCCATCTTGGCGGCGAGTTTCGGTTCACGCTTGCGCAGGGGGAGCTTCCAGAGGTCGTAGCCGTCCTCTACCTCGCAGAGGAAATAGAGGGTCTCGCCGTCGCCGGTGACGATGGCGTCTGAGAGTGAGGAGCTGAAGGGGGTAAGGCGCATCACGCGGTCCTCGATGCCCTCAAGCTCGACGACGATGTTCTTGGAGTCATCCTTCTTTTCGGCGGCGTCATCCTTCTTCCCTTTCTTCTCTTTCTTCTTGTCGGCGGTGTCGTCGGTTTTCCTGGCGGCTTTCTTCTCCTGCTCCTTCAGGAGGGCGTAATCCTCCTCGGAGAGCATGAAACGGTCGCGGGCCTCGCGGTTGAGGAAGACAATCATTATGTCATCCTGCGAACCCCATGAGGCCTGGGCGCGCAGGCCATACTGCTCGGTGAAATAGATTATGGCGTTGCCGTCGAGGACGAAGCGGGGATTGGCCTCCATGTAGCCGGTGTTGGTCAGGTTGGTGACCTTGCCGGTCTCCACCTCAACCAGGCCGATGTCGCCGTAGGGGTCGCGCATGTCGGGGATGATTTCCATCGTCAGCCAGCGGGAGTCGGGACTCCACTCCATCGACATGCCGTCATCCTTGCCGGGATAGGTTTCGCCGTCGGTTATCCGGCGGTCTGTGCCGGAGGCGAGGTCGCGTATCCAGAGCTGGTTGCGGTCTTTGACATATGCCATCTTCTTCCCGTCGGGGGAGATTGTCGGGTGGGAGTACTCAGTCGGGGTTCCCTTGCCGTCATATTCGGGGAAGATGGCTTCCTCGGTGAACTCCACGGCGTTGGGGAAGTCGGGGTCATCCTTGCGGGCGATGCGGGCGCGGTAGATGTTCTTGCGGCCCGAGCGCTCCGAGGTGTAGTAGAGCGAACGGTTGTCGCTCCCCCAGGAGAGGTGACGCTCGGCCTGGGGTGTGCGGGTCACCTGAACGGTTGTGGGGTACTCGACCGAGGTCACGAACACGTCGCCACGGTTGAGGAAGGCCACCATCTCGCCATTTGGGGAGACCACGCCGCCCGAAGGACGGACAGTGAGGCGGGCGGGGCGGGCGGTGTCGTCGGTGGAGAGGGTGATGTTGACCTTCTGGGGGACAGCCGCACCTCGGGCCGCACGTCCGGCCATTGTGTAGATTTCCCCGTCATAGGTGAACGCCAAGGTGCCGTTGTTGGCCCTGGAGAGGAAACGGACGGGGTGGGTCTTGAAGTCGGTGATTCTCGCCGCCTGCGAGGGGTTGTCGAGCGGGAACTGGTAGACATTGAATGTGCCGCCGTCGCGCTCCGAGAGGAGATAGACGGTGCCGGTTACGGCATCCAGCACAGGGTTGCGGTCTTCACCTGCACGGGCGGTCAGGTTGCGGTGCTTCCCGTCGGCGGGGGTGTAGAGCCATATGTCGCGGGTGACGGATGATGTATGGTGTTTGCGCCACTCATCCTCGAACCCCTTGACATCCTGGTAAAGCATCTGCGATCCGTCGGGAGAGAATGAAATCATCTGGGCGGGGGTGGCCAGCACCTGGCGCGACTTCCCGGTCTCGACATCCACGGCGTAGAGCTGGGTCATACGTCCCGAGGGATACATCACCGAGGAAGCGGGGGCCTGGATGGCGGCGGAGTAATAGACCTCCTTCCCGTCGGGGGAGAAACCTTCGGGAATCTCGGCGGCAGAGTTGGAGGTGAGTCGCCGGGGATTGCCCCCCTTGGCGTCCATCACATAGATGTCATTGTTGCCGTTGCGGTCTGAGGCAAAGGCGATTTTCTTGCCGTCCGGACTCCATACGGGAGAAGACTCATAGGTGTCGCGCACGGTCAGCTGGCGAGCCTCGCCGCCAGAGACGGGAACAGTCCAGATGTCACCTTTGTAGGTGAAAGCGATAAGGTCGCCGTTGGGTGAAATCTTCACATCGCGCAGCCAGAGGGGCGCTCCTTCGGGAGCCACATCGAGGCTGGAATCGGGAGCCTGCGCCATCGCGGAGGGGATTCCCAGGGCGGCAGCCATTGCCGCGGTCAGCAATATCTTCTTCATCATACAGTGATAATATTATCGGTTTGTCGGAATCGTATCATCCTTCAATTGCCAAAGTTAGGAAAATTCGGGGGAATTTTCTTAATTTTGGGGTATGAAAAATGTCGATTCACATATATCACGGGGAGCCGGGGATGCTTCGCGGAGGATGGCGGCGGTTGTGGCGGCGGTCTTCGTCGCTTGCCTGACAGTATGGGGCTGCACGTCGGCACTGGTGGGGGCTTCGCGGGGAGCCGACGGCCGGTGGCTGCTGTGGAAGCACCGCGACTCGGGGCATCCCGACAATTATGTGAGGGGATTCGCGGCCACCGACTCCACGATGGCGTATGTAGCGCTGTTCAATGCCGCCGACACCGCCGCCCGGGAGGCTTGGATAGGGTTCAATGAGGCGGGGTTCGCGGTGATGAACACGGCGAGCTACAATATTCCCGCTCCGGCCAGGAATTGGCAGGACCGCGAGGGGCTGCTGATGTCTGAGGGGTTGCGGCGGTGCAGGTCGGTCGCCGATTTCCACAGGCTGCTGCTCGACCATCCGGGGCCACGCGGTGTGCAGGCCAATTTCGGGGTGTTTGACGCCGAGGGGCGCGGGGCTTATTTCGAGACATCCGACCGTGAGGTGGCGGTGTTTCCGCTCGACTCTGTTTCGGCGGCGGCTTTGGGGGTGGAGCTGCGGGAGAATCCCGGGGGGCTGCTGACCCGCACCAACTATTCTGTCTCGGGTGGGACTAGTGGACGTCTCGGGGTGTCGCGCCATCGCGCGGAGAGGCATCTGCTTGACTCCGTGGCTGAAAGCCCCCGCCGGTGGGCCGACCGCGGCAGGATTGCTGCGGAAGACCTGATCGAGACCCTTTCGCGGTCGCTTTTCCTGCCTGAAATGGGGGTTGACCTCATCGATGGGGTGGCGGCGCGCCATCGCGACAAGGGGGATGTCATCTCGCGCCGCAGTTCCTGCGCGTCGGTAGTCATCGAGGGGCCGTTGCCTGGTGAAGACCCTGCCCGGAGTGTGATAATGTGGACGGCCATCGGATGCCCCACGTTGTCGGTTGTCGAGGCTGTCTACCTCGACTCCATCCCCGCCGGGTTGCTCCCCACCCCAC
>CAMWVQ010000055.1 GCA_947177635.1 uncultured Porphyromonadaceae bacterium
CGGCTTACGAGTGCAGGGGGGTTGTGGTGGGCTCGGAGTTGTTTTTAAGAGACTGTCGCAGGTTAACCCCTGGGGAGGGGCGGGGGGGGGGGTCAGCGGGGTCGGGGAATCGATGCTCCAGCCGTTGGGGGTGGCGTCACCGACCATATAGAGGGTTGTGGTCTTGATCGGAAGGTTCCCCTCGATTATGACCAGCTCTTTCTCTCCGTCACAACCGGCCAGGGTCATCGTCATGGCTACCCCGGCAAGCGCGGAAAACATATTTTGAAGTTTCATTTGGATTCTAAGTTTTTGAAGTGACAAAGTCTGTCAGGATTAGTTGCTGTAACCGGGGTTCTGCTTCAACGCGGGGTTGGAGTTGAGAATCGGGCGCATGATGGGGAAAATCTCGGTGTAGCTTCCGGCATCGGGGGTCTTGTCCCACCAGCTGCCGGTTGAGAACTTGCCGAAGCGTATCAGGTCGATACGGCGGCGGCTCTCGGCGAAGAATTCGCGGCCCCACTCGTCGAGCATCTCCTTCTCGGTGAGGTCAACCTTACCTTCGGGAGCATAGAGCACGTCATTGAGGTTCTCGGCGGGATAGTTGCGGCGGCGCACGCTGTTGAGCAGCTTGGCGGCCTCAGCCTTCTTGCCCGAGCGGAGCTTGCACTCGGCCAGGGAGTAAATCACCTCGGGGAGACGGATTTCGGTGTAGTCGCTCTCCATCTGATGGGAGTCATCGTCGCTGTAGAAGGGATATTTGGCGAAGTGCCATCCTGAGTTGTGGTCGCCGTTCATCAGGTTGGAATTCTTGTTGGCTGGCCACTTGTCGGGGGCCATGGCCTGGAAGTTGCCGACAGCGTCGCGGATATAGAGGTCATAGGGCTGCTCCGGGGCGCGGACACGCTTCTTGGTGCCATCCTCGTCGATGTATTCGAGGTAGCCGAAGAGGAACATGCCCTCGCGCTTGTTGTCGCCAAGGTTGCGGTAGAGCTTCATACGCTCGTCACCCTCATACTTGCGGAAATTCTGGATGGGCATTCCGAGCTCGTAGGTGTAGAGTTCGCCATTGAGGTCATAACTGGGAGAAGCGGCATACTTGGTGTTGTGGTCACCGGCCTTGGCCTTGCGGTCGTTGAAGTAGTAACGGGCGCGGGCGGGAACGGTCCACCAGTAGGTGTCGCCCTGATAGAGCCAGTAGGAATATCCCTGAGAGCTGGGGAATCCGAAAATCACCTCGTCGCAGGTATCGTTGTCCCAGTCGAAGGGGGCATCCCAGCGGTCGGCTACTTCATACGCGCCATACACACCGTCGAGAATCTCCTGGGCGATTCTCTCGCAGTCGGCATAGCGGTCTTCGCCGACATACACCTCGGCGTTGAGATAAAGGCGCACCAGCATGGCGGCGGCACCGGCCTGGGTCCACTGTCCCTGGAGGTTGGCGTTCGAGCCAAGGGTCTCCTTCTTGACAAGCAGCGACAGGCAGTCTTTCAGCTCACCCTCGATGAAGTCAAAAATCACTTTAGGCTCAACCTGCCCCTCAGAGTTGAGAGACACATCGTTGAAGCTCACCGCCAGGGGTATGTTGCGGAAAGCGTCGAGCAGGCGGATATAGAACCAGGCGCGAAGGGCGCGACACTGGGCGTTGATGTTGTCGAATTCAGGCTGGGTGAAACCGAATTTGGAGGGGTCGAGAGTCGCCAGGTCCTCGATGACGTAGTTACACTGCATGATGCCCTGGAAACAGCCGTTCCATTCGGTCTGGGCGTCGCCGCCATCCTCGACGTTCCACTGGTGGTAGTGGAGGCGGCGCCATTTGCCGCCGTCATCCCACCAACCGTCGCGGGTCGGCGTGATAAGCTGGTCGGCGGTAAGCTCATTGAGGACGTGGCGGCTGCAGATGCTCCAGTATGCGTGCTCGAACGGGCGGAAAGCGGCGCGGATTACGTCGTTCTTGGTGTTGTAATAGTTCTGCGTTCCCACCTGGTCATAGAGGGTCTCGTCCAGGTTGGTGCAGCCGGTCAGGGCAATCACGCCCAAGGCTGCCGACGCTATATGTTTGAGAAACTTCATTTTTCTTTCTGATGTTTTTACAGGTGATTAGAAATCCACTTGGACGCCGAGGATGAACTGGCGGGTGGAAGGATAGTAGGTGCGTGAGCCCTGGCCGCCGGGAGTAAGACCGTTGACCTGGTAGGTCGAGGGATCCACACCGCTGAACTTGGTGATTGTAAAGACATTCTTGACGGTGCCGTAAACCCTCACGCGGTCGAGGAAGCGGAGCTTGGGAGTAGGCAGGGTGTAACCCAGGGTCAGCATGTCGAGCTTGAAGTAATCGCCACGCTCCAGAAAGTAGTCGCTCACCACGGGGTTAGCGTCGGGAGAGATGTCGAAGTTCTTGCCGTAAGCCTTGCAGAGCATGTTGCCCGAGAAGTTGCGGGTGCCGTAATAGAAGTCGTGGATATTGAAGATGTCGAAACCGAAGGCCCCGCGGAAGAAGAGGGCAAGGTCGAAGTTGCGGTAGCGGAAGTTGTGGCTTGTCGACATTGTGAACTTCGGCATACCGTTGCCGACGATGCGGCGGTCTTCATCGGTGGCCTGCGAGGCGCGGATGATGTCGTTGTCCTTGTCGTAGACCAGCCACTCCCCTTCCGGTGTGATGCCGGCATATTTCCACATGTAGAAGTTGCCGAGCGACTCACCCTTCTCGATACGCTGGAGGTTGTAGAAGGGATAGGGGTCTTCGGTGCCGCAGACATTGTAGAAGTCCTGGCCGACATACTCAGAGTTGCTGAAATCGACGAACTTGTTGGCCATGGCTGTGCCGATGACGCTGAAGCTGTATGAGAAATCCTTGGTGTTTACGGCGTTGAAGGTGATGTCAAACTCGAAACCGGTGTTCTTCATCGTTCCCACGTTAACAAAGGTCTCGTCGAAGAGGTAGGGAGGAACAGACACCTTGTAGTTGCCAAGGAGGTCCTGCTGGCGGCGGTTGAAGTAGTTGAGCGAACCGTAAAGGCGGTTGTTGAACAGCGAGAAGTCAAGACCTATGTTCCAGTTCTTACCCTTCTCCCAGCGGAGGTCGGGGTTGACATTCTTGCCGGGGCCCCACACCTGGAAGTACTTCCCATTGTAATAGTAGTAGCCGAAACCGCCCATTGTGTTGATCGAGAGGTAGCTGCCGAAGTCCTGGTTACCGGTCACACCGTAGTCTGCGCGGAGTTTAAGGTCGTCGATCCAGCGGAGGCCGCTCATGAACTTCTCCTGCGAGATACGCCATCCGGCGGAAACGGCGGGGAAGTTGCCCCACTTGTGGTTGGCGCCGAACTTCGAGGAGCCTTCGTGGCGCAGAGAGGCGGTGAAGAGATATTTGCCGTCGAAGTCGTAGCTTACGCGGCCGAAGAATGAGATGAGCTTGGAGTCGTTGCGGTAGCTGCCCATCAAAACCTCACCCTCCTCCTTGGCAAGCTCGCCTGAGCCGAGGTTGTCAGAGCCGAGACCGTCGTTGGGGAAATCCTTGTTCTCGGCGTTGAAGCCTGAGTACTGTGAGTACTGGTAGGAGTAACCCACCATCGCCTTGATGTTGTGCTTGTCGATATGGGTGTTGTAGTTGGTGAGCCATTCCACCACATACTGGCGTTCCTTGGAGTAGGAGCGGCTGGCCTCACCCTCGTAGCCGTTGTTGACGGCCTGGGTCGAGGTCGAGGGGCGGAACCAGGAGTTGTTGTTGCTGTACTGGTGGTCGGCGAACATCACCTGGGTTGTCAGATGATGGGCGCTCTGGCCATCCTTGGCCAGCAGGGGGAGGAGGTTGAGCTTCAGGGTGCCGTCCCAGTCAAGGAGCTTGGTGTCGGCGTGGTCTTTCTCAAGCTTCATCAGCTCGACAGGGTTGCTTCCCACGACCTGTCCCTGGAAGTTGTAATACATGTTGGGATTCTCGGGATCCATGATGGGTGTGGTCGGGTTGGCCTCGATTGCGTTGCGGAACACACCCCAGTCGGCGTTGTCGCGGTAGATGATACGCGGGGCCACATTGAGGCTGATGGTGAAGAGGCCACCCTTTGTGGTGTGGGTCACAGAGGCACGTGCGCCATATTCCTCGCGGCTCGAACGGAGGTCGATACCGTTGGCCTTGCGGAAGTCTGCGCTGACACGGTAGTTGCTGCGCTCATTGCCGCCGCTGACGGTCAGGGTATGCTGCTGGGTGAAGCCGGTGCGGGTCACAGCGTCGAGCCAGTCGTCGTTGCCGCCGAGGTCGACACCGCGGTCACCCCATCCGAGGCGCACCTCGCGATAATCCTGGGCGGTCATCATGTTGAGTTCCTTCTTAACGACATCCCAGGCAAGTGTGCCGGAATATGAGGTGTGGGTGTTGCCATCCTTGCTGCCCTTCTTGGTGGTGACGAGGATTACACCGTTTGAACCGCGCGTACCATATATAGCGGATGCCGCGCCATCCTTGAGGATGTCAAACGAGGCGATGTCGTTGGGATTGATGTTGGTGAGGTTGCCGCCCGGCACACCGTCGATAACAATCAGCGGGCCGAGACCTGCCTCGCGGGAGGAGACACCGCGAATCTGGATGCTGGCCTGGTTGTTGGGGTCGCCCGCTCCGGTGTTGGTGATGGAGACGCCGGGAACCTTTCCCTGAATCATCATCGAGGGGTCGAGCGAGCTGACCGAGAGGAAGTCTTTCTCGCTGACATGGGAGATGGCCGAGGTCAGCTCCTTCTTGTCCATTGTTCCGTAGCCGATGACGACAACCTCGTCAAGGACAGCGGAGTTTTCTTTCATAATGACCTTGATGTCTGTGCGGCCATTGACAGCCACATCCTGAGTCTCATATCCGATATAGGAGATTCGTAGTTTGCCCTTGGCGTCAGCACTGACGGTGAAATTTCCGTCAATGTCTGTGGAGGTTCCGGTCTTGGTGCCTTCCACCATCACACTCGCGCCGATGACAGGTTCTCCATCGGGATCGGTAACGGTGCCTTTCACATTCAGCTGCTGGGCGGCGGCATATTGCAGCCCTACCAACATCAGCAAAAGCGACACCAGTTTCCTGGCAACTGTTTTTTTCATTGATAAGATTTTTTGGTTAAAAATACTGTTAGGCAAGTTGTCTTTTCTGCAAAGTTAGAGATTGAAAACATCATTGTCAACGTCCCACACTTAAAAAGTAGTGGTTTTGAGGCCTCTTGCCATTGATTGACTGGTAGTTAAGCGTTTTATGGAGGCTAAATTATATAGTTGGTATTGAACGAAAAACCGCCTCTGCGGGGTCTCCGTGGCATTGCTTCCGGTCATCGCCGGGAAGAACCGTAAGGGGGAGGTTACGGTTCTCGACTGGCATAAAGCCATACGCGGCCCGACGGCAGAGCGTCGGCCACAAGGATTCACAGGATGTCATTCGGGGGGTGTCTTTCAATGTTCGGAGCGGCCAATCAGCAGCACCTGTTCCTCAAGCTTGGAGCGGTCACCGGCGGCCTTGTTTCTTACCCTTGTGCGGTAATTGTAGATGGTGGTTATGGAATATCTGAGGAATTTGGCTATGCGGTCGCTGTCGGTGATGCCGAGCCTTATCAGGGCGAAGATGCGCAGCTCGGTTGTCAGCGAGCCGGGCTTCTTGGGCACTATCGCCTCTTCCGGGACGAGCAGCTTGTTGAAGTCATCCACAAAAGTCGGGAACAGCTTCAGGAAGGTGGCGTCGAAATGGCCGTAGAATGATTTCAGCTCGTCATCGATGGCGGCTGACGACTTCACCATCTTCTTCAGCTCCTCGGTCTTGCCCGACGACGCCAGCTTCGATATCGACTTGCGGTAGGAGTCGAGCCGCTCTATGTATTCGAGACACTGGTCCATATACCGGCCGATGTAGGTCTCCTTGACGCGGGAGTTCTCGGCGATGGAGCGGTTGGCCTCACACAGCTCGCGGTTCGACTCTGTCAACTGCGAGTTGAGGGTGTTGAGCCTGATGTTGTTCTCCTCGATTGTCTTCCTGGCGGCGGCAA
Source organism: uncultured Porphyromonadaceae bacterium (assembly GCA_947177635.1). Taxonomy (GTDB): domain Bacteria; phylum Bacteroidota; class Bacteroidia; order Bacteroidales; family Muribaculaceae; genus UBA7173. The sequence goes on from CAMWVQ010000055.1 coordinate 5,991, forward strand.
TCTTGCTCATCTGCTTCCTGATGAAGAAGAGGGCGGCCAAAAGCGAGAGGGATATCACGGTGATTATCGCCAAGGCCCACTGCAACGACCTCTTCTGACGCTTCATGGCGTCGATGTAGATTCCGTTGATCATCGGGTAGGTCTCGTTGAGCTCTATGATGCGGTGGCGGGCGTTGCTTTTTGAGGCATCCTCAACGCAAATATTAAGGAAGCGGTAGGCGCGGTCAAGGTCTCCCTCTTTGTAAAGCAGCAGGGCAAGCGAGCGGAGGGATATGTATTCCCTGACGGCACTTTTCATATCGGAAATCGCCGACACCAGGAGCTGCTCTTTCTGCCCCTCCACATTGCCCTGCAGGGCGTATGACTCAGACAAAGTCCAGGCGCAAATCGCCCTGTCATGCTCAGACAGGGCGTGAGAGTCCATAAATTCGGCCATCACCGCCAGTGCCTCCCCGGGGCGTCCCCGCGCGTTGAGCTGGTCGGCGCGCGATATGGCGAAAGCGAGCGAGCCGGGTTCGTTGACCCTCATCAGCGAGTCGCGGTAGGCGTCGGTCAGTTCCTCATAACGCTTCCTCTCAGGCTCGAATGCCGAATAGTCAGCCAAACGGCCGTATAGGGTGCGCATGATGTGGTAATAGAACGGATGTAGGTATGCCGGGAGGTCATCCGTGTGGATATCCTTCATAAGCTCTATCACCTCAGGATACATACCAATGGCACTCAGGGCGGCCGCACGGTTCATCCGGGCATTGTAAATGCGCGCCGGGTCGCCGATTTTCTTAGCCGCCGCCTCTCGCTCAAGGCTACACATCAGGGCCGAGTCTGTGTTGTAGGGGGTATATTCGTCTATAAGGTTGCCTAATATATCGAATCTGTCTCTGTCATCCTTGGCCTCAGCCAAGGATGATTTCAACGTTGAAATCCGGGCTTCCTTGATTTCGAAATAATGCGAGCGGTTGGTGATGACGGTGTCAAGCTCGCTGATAAGCGAGTCAATCCGCGTGGCTCCTCTCCCCTCTGCCTTGAACGAAAGGAGAAGAAAAACCGACACTATTGCTGTGACAATCCATCTCATCACCCATAAAACGCAGTCTGTCGTCATTTATTGCCCGCCTGTCATAAAAATGCCCCATCCGCGACAATACAGAAAATCCGCCGTGGCCAGGATTGGCACACGGCGGATTCTCAATATCCGTTGACTCAGGTTCAGCCCTGGTATTCAGCCATATCGGCGGGTTTCACGGTGGCGACGAAGGCAGAGTTGCGGGCCACGTCGGCCATGCCGAGGTTGACATAGACCTTGGCGCTCTTGACCAGCTCCTGGGCGGCCTCCTTGACGGTGGCGTCGTCGGAAGCGAGGTTGCGGGAAGCGTCGGTGACCAGCAGGTAACCCATCACGCAGTCTCCGGCCATCTCCACAAGGCGACGGGCCATGAAGTCGGTGTAATCGGTCTCGTTGACAGCCTTGACGGCCTCGACTGCCTCCTGGTATTTGGCGAACATGACATCAAGCATCTTCTTCTGGGGCATCAGCTCGGGAGCGACCTCCATCTGCTGGTAACCCTCGACGAGCTGAGCGTAGGTGCCGGTCAGGACGTGGCGGATTGCAGCCACAACCTGGAGCTGGGTGGTACCTTCGTAGATCGAGGTGATGCGGGCATCGCGGTAAACGCGCTCACAGGCGTAATCCTTCATGAAGCCCGAACCGCCGTGGATCTGGATGCAGTCGTATGCGTTCTGGTTGCAGTATTCTGAGGTGAGACCCTTGGCGAGCGGTGTGCAGGCGTCGGCGAGCTTGTTGTAGAGCTTCATCTCCTGACGCTCCTCGGGTGTGAGCGAACGTTCGCGGGCGATATCCTCGTATGCCTTGTAGATGTCGACGTAGCGCGAGGTCTCGTAGAGGAGGCAGCGGGAGGCGTCGAGCTTGGCCTTCATAGTTGCGAGAATCTCGCGCACGGCGGGGAACTCGATGATGGCCTTGCCGAACTGCTTGCGGTCGCGGGCGTATGCGTCAGCCTCGCGGTAGGCGATTTCGCTGACACCGACGCTCTGGGCGGCGATACCCAGGCGGGCACCGTTCATCAGGGCCATCACATACTTGATGAGACCCAGACGGCGGGAACCGCAAAGCTCAGCCTTGGCGTTCTTGTAGACAAGCTCGCATGTGGGGGAACCCTTGATACCCATCTTGTTCTCGATGCGGCGCACATCCACCCCACCCTGACGCTTGTCATAGATGAACATCGACAGGCCACGGCCATCCTTGGTGCCGCTTTCGGAGCGGGCAAGCACCAGGTGGATGTCGGCGTCACCGTTGGTGATGAAGCGCTTCACTCCGTTGAGGCGCCAGCTGCCGTCGGGCATCTCGGTTGCCTTGAGCATCACCGACTGGAGGTCGGAACCTGCGTCAGGCTCGGTGAGGTCCATCGACATGGTCTCACCCTCGCATACGCGGGGGATGTAGCGCTCGCGCTGCTCCTCCGAGCCGAACTCATAAAGAGTCTCGGCGCAGTCCTGGAGACCCCAGAGGTTCTCGAAACCGGTGTCGGCGCGGCTGACGATGTCGGCAGCCATGATATAGGGGGTGATGGGGAAGTTGAGGCCGCCGAAACGACGGGGCATCGACATACCCATCAGGCCGGCCTTGCGGCAGGCGTCGAGGTTCTGCTGTGTGCCGGAAGCGTAAGCCACGCGGCCGTTCTCAACCTTGGGGCCTTCGTGGTCGACCCCCTCGGCGTTCTCGGCGATGGTGGTGCCGCAGAGCTCACCGACGATTTCAAGGACACGCTCGTAGTTGTCCATCGCGTCGGCGAAATCCACCGGCGCGTAGTCAAACTTGTCGGCGTCGGCGAAGTCGCGCTCCTTCAGGCTGACGATTTTCTGCATCAGGGGGTGCTGGAGGTGGAGCTTCAGCGCCTTGTTGTCTGTATAGAAGTTAGCCATTACTTCGAGTTTTTCTTGTAATACTTGATGAGTTTGGGAACGACCTCCTCGTAGTTGCCGGTGATGACATAGTCAGCGATGGCGTTGATGGGAGCGTTGGGGTCGTTGTTGATGGAGATGATGATGGAGCTGTCCTGCATGCCGGCGATGTGCTGGATCTGGCCGGAGATGCCGCAGGCGATGTAGAGCTTTGGACGCACGGTCACTCCGGTCTGGCCAACCTGGCGGGCATGCTCGGTGAATCCCGCGTCGACGGCCGCACGGGTGGCACCCACCTCTGCGCCGAGCACTGAAGCCAGCTCGTGGAGCATGTCGAAGCCCTCCTTGGAGCCGACGCCGTAACCTCCGGCGACGATGATGGGGGCGTTCTTTATGTTGATTTTCGACTTCTCGATGTGGCGGTCGATGATTTCAACCACGAAGTCGGAATCCTTTACATATTTCTTGGCGTCGAGTTTCACCACTTCACCCTTGTGGTCGGGGTTGAAGACCTCTTTCTTCATCACACCCTCGCGCACGGTAGCCATCTGGGGACGGCAGTCGGGGTTGACGATGGTGGCCACGATGTTGCCGCCGAATGCGGGGCGAATCTGGTAGAGGAGGTTCTGGTATTCCTTGCCGGTCTTGGGATCTTTGTGGTCGCCGATTACCAGGGAGGTGCAGTCGGCGGTCAGACCGCTGTGGAGGCAGGAGCTGACGCGGGGGCCGAGGTCACGGCCGATGCAGGTGGCACCCATCAGGCAGATCTGCGGCTCGATTTCCTTGAAGAGGTTGATCAGCACTGCGGCGTGGGGGTTGGAGGTGTAGGGGTAGAGACGCTTGTCCTCGACCTTGTAGACCACGTCGACACCGTAGGGGAAGAGCTGCTTCTCGACACCGGAGAGCTTGTCGCCGATGACGATGGCCTCAAGCTTGACGCCGAGTTCGGTGGCGAGCTGGCGACCCTTGGTCAGGAGTTCCAGGCTGACATCGGCCACCTTGCCGTCCTCATATTCGCAATAGACGATGAGGTTGTTCTTATCTTTTTGCATTGTTGGATGTTCGTTTTAAGGGATTAGCCGATGGTGTGGTTGGCGATGAGTTCCTTCACGAGCTGCTCGATCTGCTCGTCATTGTTCTCCAGCGACAGGCTCTGCTTGGCGGTGAAGACAACGTTTTCGATGGCCTTTACCTTTGTGGGGGAGCCGGCCATACCGATCTGCTCGGGATCAGCCTCGACGAAAGCTGCGCCCCACTCCTGGATGACATCCAGCGAGGGACGTTTCTCGAGGACAGCCTTTTTGGCGTCGTCGAGCTTCTCCTTCTCGGAGGGGGAGGCGGCATGCTTGTATTGCATCACGCGCTTGGCGTTGCGGGGACGGCACTCGGCGGCGGAACCGTTGACGGTCACCACACAGGGGAGGGGGGCCTTCACGGTCTCGACACCTGACTCAAGGCGGCGCTTGACGGTCACCTTGCCATCTTTGAGGTCGAGGATTTCCTCGGCGTATGTCACCTGGGGGATTCCGAGCTTCTCGGCAATCTGGGGGCCAACCTGGGCGGTGTCGCCGTCGATGGCCTGGCGGCCGCAAAGCACGATGTCGTAGTTTCCGATTTTCCTTACAGCCTGGGCCAGGGAGTAGGAGGTGGCCAGGGTGTCGGCACCGCCGAGGAGGCGGTCGGTGAGGACGATGCCGTTGTCGGCGCCGCGGAAGATGCCTTCACGCACAACCTCGGCCGCACGGGGCAGACCCATCGTGAGCATTGTGATAGTCGAACCGGGGTTTGCGTCCTTCAGGCGGAGAGCCTGCTCAAGGGCGTTGAGGTCCTCGGGGTTGAAGATGGCGGGCAACGCTGCGCGGTTGATGGTGCCGTCTTCTTTCATGGCATCTTTTCCCACGTTGCGGGTGTCGGGCACCTGCTTGGCAAGAACAATGATGTTTAAACTCATGAATTTCTATTTTAAATTGATTTATTATCTATATACAACTGTGTCATAACCATATCGTTAAGCTCCTTGGCGGACGCTCAACGCAAAACAGGGGCAGCCGCGGTCATAGCCCCGGCTTCCCCCTCTACACCATTTGTTGACTGCAAAGATAGAGAATTTTTCACAGATGCTCAGCATAATACGCATTTTTTAACAAACCTGCTCACCTACGTCCTCCTCCTCCCCGAAGCCCCGGCAGCCAAGCGGTTTCCGCGACACTTTTACTTAAAATATGCTAAAAGACATCATCCAACGGTTAAATAACTTTGAGATATGTTTCCAAACCATTATCTTTGAGGTTAAAACTATAATAATCAAACCAATCAGTTATGAACATCAACCCAAAACTTTGCGGTCTGCTTTGTTTAGGATTCGGAACACTGTTTACCCCCCCGAATATACAAGCAGAATTGCTTAAAACTGAAAACTTCGAGTATGAAGCCGGTTCGATTTCCGGGAAAGGTGACTGGATCCAGGCAACAGCCAATGACGTAACCGAGACAATCGACCTTGTAAACAAACCCCTCACCTACTCCGGATACCAGGATGAAGCCGTCGGACTGGCTGTGCAGATTACTCCGGAAGGGAAATCCAAGACCCAGGGGTTCGCCCTGGAAGCCACAAAGACAGGGGTGGTGTCAGGGACTGTCTACACATCTTTCCTTTTCAAGGTGGAGGCTGCTCCCGGGAAAGGCTCACCTTATTTTGTAACTTTCGCTGGAGCAAACAAGGACGGATTTACCGAGTATAACAAAGATTTGAGCCAGCCGGGCCACATATTCCTGACAAAAGGTTCTGACGAGACCAAGTTCAAAATCATAGCCAGCAAGAACAGCGCGGCCACTACATCCATCGAAATAGGCGAATATGAAATCGGTCAGACATACCTCGCCGTAATGTCATATGAGTTTGTCGACGGCACTAAGAACGACATATTCAACCTCTGGATTAACCCGTCGGTCGACGGCATTATTCCGGAGCCTGACTTTTCCCAGTACAACGCAGCCGACGTGTCGGCCAAATATGGGATACAGGGTATGCGCATCTACCAGCACATACCATCTAACGCGACACCTCCCAAGGCTGTGATTGACGCCGTTCGCGTATCCACTGACTGGAACAGCCTTTTCAACAATGGCGACATCTCAGAGAAGGGAACCATCACCGCCACTCCGACATCCGTAGACTTCGCCGACGGGATGGCAATCTTCCAGGGAAGCTCTGTAACCAAGAACATCACCGTAAAGGGTGAGAACCTCACCGCTCCCCTGACCCTGACTTGCGCCGACCCGGCCGTCACCGTCACTCCCGCCACCATCACCGCCGAGGAGGCGATGGCCGAAGGTGGCAAGGAGGTGTCGCTGACCTTCAACGCCGGAGCCGACATCCTCGACTCAAACCTCATCATCTCATCAGAGGGAGCCGACGACGTGACCGTAGCGCTGTCGGCCTATGTGATGCCGGTTACCGACAAGACCAGCTTCGCGGCCCTCAACCTTGTCGAGAATGAGACTTATGAGGTCTACCGCTATGTCGGCACCATGGCGAAGGTTAGCTATGTGAATGAAATCACCAAGGATATATATGTGCAGGACATGACCGGCGCAATCCGCATCAGCTACGCGGCTTTCGACGGGGAATGCAACTTCAAGGCCGGTGACAAGGTGAAAGACCTCATCCTCTGGCGCATCGACGATGCCGCCGGCCCCTGCTTCCAGCCCACATATTTCCAGACGGAAATCGGCACGGTGGTGTCATCGGGCAATGAAGTGACACCGGTGGAGGCTACTTTCGCCACCATCAATGCCAGCAAGGAGGAGTATCTCTACCGCCTGGTGACGGTGTCTGACGTGACCCTGGCAGTCGACGAGAACACCACCTGGTCAACCACCGGCGCGGCCGCCTCGCAGACCGTAAACGGCACCACCACCTCGGGCCGTGTGCGCTCTTTCCACGCCACCGACCTCATCGGCACCACAATGCCGGGCTTCCTCTCATCCGTGACCGGTATCTCCACCTCAAAGGGGGCAGTCATCATCACCGCCCGCGGGCAGGCTGACGTTGCAGCCGCCGCTCCCGAGATGGAGGTTTCCTTCGAGACCCTCGCGGATGTTTCCGTTTACCATGAAATCAACAAACCGGTGGAATTCGGCGTGTTCACAGTCAAGGCCACCGCGCTCAGCAATCCTGTTTCCATCTGGTTCGGAGGCAAGAGCGCAGGCATGTTCTCGGCCGACCGCGAAGAGATTCCCGCCGGAACTGGCATCTATCAGGTGACTGTAACCTACACCCCGACCGCCACCGGCTCGCATGAGGCCCGCATCAATTTCGAGACCACTCCCGCCGAACTGAACTACGGCGCGATGCTCCGAGCCAAGGCTTACGACCCTGAGAATCCCCCGACGGTCTCTGTGGACGCTTCTGCGCTGACCGACTTCGTCGCTGCCGTCGGTGAGACCCAGGAACAGACCATACAGTACACCGTGGCAAACGGCCTCGATTACGGCACCGTGAAGGTTGAAGGCACCGGCTTCATCATCAGCTCCGGCTCGATGATGAAAGAGGGCACTTACGACCTGCGAATCACATTCCGCCCCCAGCAGGAGGGTGACCACACCGCCGTCATCAGATTCTCCACCCCCATGGCGGAGGATGCCACCGTGACCGTGAAGGGTTCCACATCGGCCGGCCCCAAGCCTGAAGTGAAGGAGGGTGACGAGCTGACATTCGACGGCCCCGCCCTGACCCGGTACGCCACCGATTTCACCTCAGCCACCGCCGACAACAAGCCCATCAGCCTCGACGGCTGGAAGAATGTGGCCTATGAAGGTAAGCGCGCCTGGTGGAGCGCCACCCTCGAGAATGGCAACCAGGCCGCCAAAGTGGTAGCCTACGACAGCAAGGCTGAGGAAAGCTCCGAAATGATTGCCATGCTGATGTCGCCTCGCCTCGACTTCAAGAACGCCGAGGAGCGCCTCCTCTGCTTCAACGTAATGGGACGTATGATGACCGAGGGCATGAACGACTACCTTATGGTTGCCGTGATTGACGCTAAGGAAGCAGACGCGAACCCTGACAATGTGACAGTCGCAGGCATCGACGGTCTCGGCCTCCCCTGCACCGCCGAAGAGAATGACGAATGGGCCCGCTATGTGCTAGACGCCAACGCGTGGAACCTCCCCGACGAATTCTATATCGCGTTCCTCTTCCAGTCGCTCCGCGGCAAGGAAAGCACCGCCCAGTATTTCATCGACGACTTCTCATGGGGACGCACCGACATGCCCTTCATCCGCTCCAGCCACCAGTTCCTGCAGATGACCGCATCCACCGGCAACGTCACCACCTCAGAGCAGGTGACCATCGAGGGACACAACCTCAACGAGCCAATCAAACTCTCGCTCGGAGGCACCCACGCGGCCAACTTCACCCTCTCCGCAACCGAACTTCCCAAAGAGGGAGGCCAGTTCACCCTCGACTTCGCCTCGGATGAGGTGCAGGAGCACACCGCCATCGTTACCCTCCTTTCAGGTTCAGACGCCCGTGCCGACATCCTCGTCAGCGCGGCCACCCAGTCAGGCATCGCCACAGTGTCAGCCGAAGCATCACTCTGGGGCAACAACGTCAGCGTCTACGACCTTGAAGGCCACACCATAATGGTTGGCGCGACCACAGCCGACGCCCTCAAATACATGAAGGCAAACCGCGGCACCCTCTTCATCGTCCGCGCCGCAGACGGCACCGCCTACAAATACATCGCCAAATAACCCCTCACCTACCGTGAGGAAAGGCGCGCCGGCAACCACCGTCAACTGACGGCCCGTTACTGACATCCCGCAGCTGACCGCGCCCATCATAACATCGCTTCGCGACGTCAGCCTGGAAACAAACCAGGCCCGGCATCGCGAAGCGATTCTTTTTCCACCCAACCTCCCCCAAGCCCCCGAAAGCCGGCCCAATTTAAAGCAATGGGAGTTTTGGGAATTATGAGAATACTGGGAT
>CAMWVQ010000056.1 GCA_947177635.1 uncultured Porphyromonadaceae bacterium
ACCCCCGACTTCCACCGTCCCGACTGTTTCGCCCCCCTCACACTGGAATAAGGGCACTCTCCTCCATCACCCGACGGCCCGGGAGCACCAGTGCCGCAAGGCCGCATACCCCTGGCTTCCCTCCTCCTCAAAAAAAATCGGAAGAGGGGCGGAATTTAGAAGCACCGTTGTTGGGGTAATGTCGAAAAAAAACGCTAACTTTGCAGTCTAAAAATGGCTCCGGCTTTAACCAGAAGCATCACAGCCATTTAACTGCGTGTTGTCGACTCCGCGCCGGAGGGCCCGGACGCGACAGCCCAGTCATTTTCCAAATATCAGGAATCTGTAAACGCGTTATAGCACAATGTCAGACATCAAGGAAATCAAAACTGCTCTGGTATCGGTCTACCACAAAGACGGCCTGGAGGAAATCCTCAGCCTGCTCGACAAGTCGGGCGTGAAGTTCATCTCGACGGGAGGCACCCGCGAGTTCATCAAGAGCCTCGGCTACGGCTGCGAGGCCGTCGAAGACCTGACGGGCTATCCCTCGATTCTCGGTGGCCGCGTGAAGACCCTCCATCCCAAAGTTTTCGGAGGAATCCTCAACCGTCGCGACAACGCCCAGGACCAGGAGCAGACAAAGCAATATGAAATCCCGGCAATCGACCTGGTGATCGTCGACCTCTACCCCTTCAGCCAGACCGTGGCATCGGGAGCTTCCCAGGCCGACATCATCGAAAAAATCGACATAGGCGGCATCTCCCTCATCCGCGGAGCCGCCAAAAACTTCAACGACGTTGTCATCGTGGCCTCAAAGGGGCAGTATGAGCCTCTGCGCAAGATGCTCGAGCGCGAGGGGAAAGCCCAGTCCACAATGGCCGACCGCCTCTTCTTCGCCAAGGAAGCTTTCGCCGTCTCGTCGGAGTATGACTCGGCAATCTTCAACTATTTCGACTCGCTGGCCGAGCACCCCACCGCCCTGCGCGTGGCCATCGACGGCGAGAAGACAATGCGTTACGGCGAGAATCCCCACCAGAAGGGCTACTTCTTCGGCGAGTTCGAGAAACTCTTCGAACAGCTCCACGGAAAGGAAATTTCCTACAATAACCTGCTCGACATCGATGCCGCCGTCAGCCTCATCGCCGAGTTCACTGACCCGACATTCGCTATCCTCAAGCACAACAACGCCTGCGGAGTGGCCTCGCGCGACAACATCCTCGACGCATGGAAAGACGCCCTCGCCGGCGACCCCGTGTCGGCATTCGGCGGCGTGCTCGTCGCCAACCGTGAAATCGACGGAGCGGCAGCCGAGGAAATCAACAAGATTTTCTTCGAGGTGGTGATCGCCCCCTCTTTCACCCCCGACGCCCTCGGCATACTTGAGCAGAAGAAAAACCGCATCATCCTGCTGCAGAAAGAGACTCTCAAGACCACCAGCCAGTTCCGCTCGATTCTCAACGGAGCACTCGTGCAGGAGCGCGACCTCAAGGTTGAAACCCCCGAAGACCTCCGCCAGGTAACAGCCAAGGCGGTCGACCCCTCACAGGTTGAAGACCTCCTCTTCGCCAACAAGCTCGTGAAGCACTGCAAGAGCAACGCCATTGTGCTGGCCAAGAACCGCCAGCTCTGCGCCGCCGGTGTCGGACAGACATCGCGCGTAGACGCCCTGCGCCAGGCCATCGACAAGGCCCGCAACTTCGGCTTCGACCTCAACGGGGCAGTGATGGCCTCCGACGCCTTCTTCCCCTTCGCCGACTGTGTGGAAATCGCCCACAACGCCGGAATAGACGCTGTGATACAGCCCGGCGGCTCCATCCGTGACAGCGATTCCGTCAAATACTGCGACGAGAATGGCATAGCGATGGTCATGACCGGTTTCCGCCACTTCAAACATTGACAAACTTTTTTCCTCGAAATCAATGAGATTCTTTTCTCTCACAAAAGAAATCGCAATCGACCTGGGCACGGCAAACACCGTGATCATCCACAACGATAAGATTGTCATCGACGAGCCCTCCATCGTGGCTCTCGACCGACGCACCGACAAGCTGATTGCCGTCGGCAAGGAAGCCCAGCTCATGCAGGGCAAGGAGCCTGAAGGCATCCGCACCGTGCGCCCCCTGCGCAAGGGTGTGATCGCCGACTTCAACGCCGCCGAGCTTATGATACGCGGCCTGGTCAAGAAGGCCTCAGCCAAGAGCAACTGGTTCTCCCCCTCTCTCCGCATGGTTGTCGGTATCCCCTCCGGCTCGACCGAAGTGGAAATCCGCGCCGTGCGCGACTCTTCGGAGCACGCCAACGGACGTGACGTCTATATGATCTACGAGCCGATGGCCGCAGCCCTCGGTATCGGTCTGGATGTCGAGGCTCCCGAAGGCAACATGATTGTCGACATAGGTGGCGGCACGACCGAAATCGCCGTCATATCGCTGGGAGGCATCGTCTCCAACAAGTCAATCCAGATTGCCGGCGACGACCTGACCGAAGACATCATGAACCATATGCGCCGCGCCCACAATGTCAAAGTCGGCGAGCGCACCGCCGAGCTCATCAAGATGAAGGTCGGCTCGGCCCTGACCGAACTGGAAAATCCCCCGGAGGACTACGTTGTCCACGGCCCCAACCAGATGACCGCCCTCCCTATGGAGATTCCCGTGTCATACCAGGAGATTTCCCACTGCATCGAGAAGTCGATCTCGAAAATCGAGACCGCCGTCCTCGGAGCCCTCGAGCAGACCCCTCCCGAACTTTACGCCGACATCGTCCGCAACGGCATATGGCTGGCCGGCGGCGGCGCCCTCATCCGGGGTCTTGACAAACGCCTTACCGACAAAATCGGAATCCAGTTCCACGTCGCCGAGGATCCCCTCCTGGCGGTGGCAAAGGGCACAGGCGTGGCTCTGAAGAACATCCAGAACTTCTCGTTCCTCATTAAATAAGAGAATATGGCGACAGACAGGAGGTGCTGCAGGCTTGCCTTGCGGCACCCCCTGATACTGTTATGATTGATTACCCTAAACGGTTGACGGGAGTTGAGAAACCTGCTGAATTTCATTATCAGATATAGCTCGTGGTTTGTGTTCGCGTTCTATGTCGTGGTGTCATGCGGATTGCTGTTCAACCGCAATCCCTACCAGCACTATGTGTTCCTGACATCGGCGGGAGCGATTGCCGCGGGACTTCACGACGTGTCGAGCAATGTCACCGGGTATTTCAGCCTGCGTGACATCAACGATGACCTGCAACGTCAGACGGCCACCCTCCAGGCCGAGGTACTGACCCTGCGCGAACAGGTCAGGAGATACCGCGAGGCGGAGATACAAGACTCCGTGCGCGGCCTCGACTCAATCGGCAAGTTCAACTTCATCATCGCCACGGCCATAAACAACTCGATCAGCCGCCCCTACAATTATGTCACCATAAACAAAGGGAGGCTCGACGGCATCAAGCCCGAGATGGGCGTGATGGACCAGAACGGCGTGGTCGGGGTTGTCAATGTTGTCTCAGACCATTACGCGCGGATTATCTCGCTGCTCAATCCCAATTTCCGCCTTTCCTGCAAGCTCCGGGGCTCAGACACCTTCGGCTCGCTTGTCTGGGACGGCAACGACCCCCGGAAGGCCATCCTCGAGGAGCTGCCCAAGCACACGATATTCCACAAGGGTGACACCATCGTGACATCCGGATATTCGGCCGTGTTCCCCGAAGGGCTTCCCGTAGGAACCATCGAGGGGACGGCGCGCGGGGCAGACGACAACTTCTTCACCCTCAGGATAAAGCTGCTGACCGATTTCACCGCCCTCTCAACCGTGAAGGTCATCTCAAACACCGACTTGCAGGAAATCCGGTCGATAGAGACCGACCGGACTACCCAGGCCGAGCAATAGCATTGGAGCATTATGGCTAAGGAAATACTCAGATATCTGCTGCTGTTCGTGGTGCTTGTCGTGGCGCAGGTGGTTGTCTTCAACCATCTTTGCCTCTTCAACGTGGCCGTCCCGCTGGTGTTCATCTACTTCATAATAAAGCTGCCGGTAAACCTGCCGGTAAACTGGGCGATGACCGTGTCGTTCCTGCTCGGCCTGATGGTCGACATATTCTCCAACACCCAGGGGATGAACGCTCTCGGATGCACAGTGCTGGCGGCCCTCCGCCTCCCTCTGCTACGGCTCTATTTCCCCCGCGAGGAGGACATGAGCAACCCCGAGCCATCGCTGCGCACCCTCGGTCCGGCGGTCTACATGAAATACCTGCTTACCGCCGTGGCCCTGTACTGCGCTATGTTCTTCCTCATCGAAGCATTCACATTCTACAACTGGGGACTGATGCTGTTACGCGTCGGGGCTTCAACATTGCTGACCTTCATCATCCTGCTCGCGTTCGACTCCCTGACGGCGAAGACCCGATGATGGGCTGACACCCCCCTGCCTCCCCCGACCCTCTCCCTTATGCGCAAAGACTATCGACTCGAAAAAAGGAAATACGTCATCGGCGGTTTCATCGTCGTCATAGCCGTCATATACCTCATACGACTGTTCGGGCTCCAGATTTCCGACTCGAAATACAAAGACTACGCCGACAACAACGCGTTCCTGCGCAAGACCGTCTACCCGTCGCGCGGCCTGATATACGACCGCAACGACTCGCTGGTGGTCTTCAACCAGCCGGCCTACGACGTGATGATGATTCCACGCGACGTCCACGATTTCGACACTGTCGATTTCTGCAACACACTGCAGATTTCGCCGGAGACATTCAACAAGCGCCTTACGGCTATGAAGAATTCTCCCAACTACTCGTCATACACCCCCCAGACGCTGATTACCCACCTCTCCGCGAAAGATTACGGACGTCTGCAGGAGAAACTTTACCGTTACCCCGGGTTCTTCATCCAGAAACGAATCCTCAGGCAGTACAACTACCACAGCGCAGGCAACATACTCGGCAACATCAGGGAGGTATCACAGACCGACATCGACCGCGATCCTTATTACGAACCGGGCGACTACTGCGGTGACCTCGGCATCGAGAAGAGCTACGACAACCACCTGCGTGGCGTCAAGGGTAAGGAAATCCTCATACGTGACGCCCGGGGACGCATCCGCGGACGATACGACAACGGCGCGCGTGACATCGCCCCGGTCTCTGGACGCAACCTCAAGCTGAGCATCGACATCGGACTGCAACAATACGCCGAGTCGCTGATGGTCAACAAAATCGGGGCCGTCGTCGCCATCGAGCCCGCCACCGGGGAGATACTCGCCATGGTATCGTCGCCGACCTACGACCCGACCCGACTCATCGGACGCGAACGCGGCAAGAACTACAAGGCCCTTGTAAACGACCCGTTGAAGCCTCTGTTTGACCGCGCGTTGCAGGGGGCATACCCCCCCGGCTCGACATTCAAGCCGTCGCAGGGGCTGATTTTCCTGCAGGAGGGAATCGTTAACCTCGCCACCCCCTATCCCTGTTACCGGGGATTCATCAACGGCCGCCTGAAGGTCGGTTGCCACGCCCACGGCTCCCCCATCACGCTCAAACCGGCCCTGCAGACCTCTTGCAACGCCTATTTCTGCTGGGGATTCAAGGCGATGGTAGACAACAAACGGTCGAAATACGGCTCGTCGGCCAACGCCTTCGAGGTATGGAAAAAACATCTCGTATCGCTCGGCTACGGCTACAAGCTCGGGGTCGACCTGCCCCACGAGGGACGCGGCTTCATCCCCAACGAGAAATTCTACAACAAGATATACGGCGAAGGACACTGGAGCGCCAACACCATCATCTCGGTGTCAATCGGCCAGGGTGAGATTCTCGCCACCCCCCTGCAGATAGCCAACCTCTGCGCGACCGTGGCCAACCGTGGCTGGTTCATAACCCCACACGTCGTCAAGGAGATCCAAGACACAGTCCTGGCCCCGGAATATCTCGAGAAACGCCTCCCGACCATCGACGCGAAATATTTCGAGGATATAGCGGAGGGCATGAGGATGGCGGTCACCGGAGGCACATGCCGCCTGGCCAACCTCCCCGACATCGAGGTCTGCGGGAAGACTGGCACCGCCCAGAACCCCCACGGCCGCGACCACTCGGCTTTCATCGGTTTCGCGCCATACCGCGACCCGAAAATCGCCGTCTGCGTCTATGTCGAGAACGCCGGTTTCGGCGCGACCTACGGTGTGCCCATCGGTTCGCTGGTCATAGAGAAATACCTCACCGGACAGATTTCGCCGGCAAGGAAACACCTCGAAGAGCGGATGCTCGAATCCAACACCATTATTTACAGCGGAGTAAAGAAACACTGACGTGAGAGAATACAGAAACCCAAATGCCGGAACGCTGAAACATCTCGACTGGTTCACAGTCGTGCTGTACCTCCTGCTGGTGATGGCCGGAGTGGTGAGCATCTACGCCGCCAGCTACGACTTCGACCACGCCTCCATCTTCGCCTTCGACGAATTCTCGGGAAAACAGATACGCTGGATCGGGCTGTCGCTCTTCCTCGGGGTCTTCCTCCTGGTCATAGACGCGAGGATGTATGAGACCTACGCCTACCCGATATACTTCGCGATGCTGCTGTTGCTGCTGGTGACGATTTTCATCGCCCCTGACATCAAAGGCTCCCGCTCCTGGCTCGTGTTCGGGCCGATGAGCCTCCAGCCGGCCGAGTTCGCCAAGTTCGCCACCGCCCTGGCGCTGGCCAAGCTGTTCTCATCCTACAACTTCAACCTCAACGCCAAGGGCTCCAACTATGTCAAGGCCCTCGCCATCATATTCGTGCCGGTGTTGCTCATCCTCGCCCAGAAAGAGACCGGCTCGGCACTTGTCTACCTCTCTCTGTTTTTCGTCCTTTACCGCGAGGGTATGAGCTGGCTGGTGCTGTTCGCCGCCCTTGTGGCGGTTGTGATATTCGTGGTTGCCATCAAGTTCACCGAGTCGGCCGTCATCGGGATGCCTGCCGGGGAATTCGCCGTGATGGTCATGGTGATGGCCCTCATGACCGGGATGCTCACCCTTTACGTCAGACGGTTCGAGATAGCCCGCAACGTGTTCCTATGGTTTGTCGGCACAGCCATAACAGAGGCAGTCCTCTCCAGCTGGGACCTCCACCTGACAGGCTACGCCTACTTCCTGAGCGTCATCGGCGTGGCCGTCGGCTACTGTCTGTTCGAGATGCTGCGTGTGGAGGCGAAGAAACTCGCCATAACGGTGCTGACGGTTGTGCTCTCGGTGGCGTTTCTCTTCTCGGTCAATTTCGTTTTCTCCCACATGATGCCCCACCAGCAGAAACGCATCCAGGTGGCGCTCGGGGTTGTCGACGACCCGCGCGGCGACGGCTACAACGTCAACCAGGCGAAAATCGCCATCGGCTCCGGGGGCGCGACCGGCAAAGGATTCCTCAAAGGTACGCAGACCAAGCTCAAATATGTCCCCGAGCAGCACACCGACTTCATCTTCTGCACCATCGGAGAGGAGGAAGGCTTTCTCGGCACATCAGTGGTCGTGCTGCTGTTCCTGATGCTGATTCTCAGGGTCATCTCCCTGGCCGAAAGGCAACCCTCGACTTTCGGACGAGTCTACGCCTACTGCGTGGCCTCCTATCTGATATTCCATTTCTGCATAAACATCGGCATGGTGATAGGGGTGTGTCCGGTCATCGGCATCCCCCTCCCCTTCTTCAGCTACGGAGGTTCGTCGCTCTGGGGATTCACCATACTGCTGTCAATACTGCTGCGCCTGGACGCGTCGCGTTCCTCGCGCCATATCCAGTGAGCGCGGGACATTCCTGCGCCGAATCCACGGATTATCAAGCCTGGATGACTCCTCATTGAAAAATAATCAGTAAATTTGCAGGGAAATTGAAACGCATCATGGCTGAACATTCATCTTCAACGAAGCCTTACAGACTTGGCATAGCCCTGAGCGGCGGAGGCGCGCGCGGATTCGCGCACATAGGCGCCCTCAAAGCCATCGAGGAAGCCGGCCTGAAACCGGATGTAATCGCCGGGGTATCCGCCGGCGCGATTGCCGGTGTGCTGTATGCCTCAGGCAAACCGCTCGACGAGATTCTGCCGCTGTTCTCAGAGTCGAAGTTCACCGACTTCTGCAAACTGGCGATACGCGACGGCGGAGGTCTGTTCAAGCTGACCGGGCTGAAGAAATTCATGGTGAAGCATGCCGGGGTCGAGAACCTTGAAGACCTCCGGATTCCGACATACCTCGGGGTGACCGACTTCGACAACGGGGTGGCGACAGAATTCCACGAAGGGCCGCTTGGCGACCGTGTTGTAGCCTCCTGCTCCATCCCCATCGTGTTCCAGCCTGTCAGAATCAACGGCGTCAACTATGTCGACGGCGGAGTGCTGCGAAATCTTCCCGCCTGGATAATCCGGGACAAGTGTGAAAAGCTGATCGGCATCAACTGCTCCCCGCTGACCAACTACCGCTACAAGAAATCGATATACGACGTGGCCCTGCGCAGCTACAACCTGATGGCCAAGTCAAACCAGGCGATGGACATGGAGATGTGTGACCTCGTCATAAAGACCCCGGATATCGCCGCCTACCAGGTTTTCAATCTCAAAGACATCCGCAAGGTCTACCTGAGCGGTTACGCGGCCGCCCACAAAGCGGTCAAGGAATGGCTGAAATCAACCCAACCCAACCCTTAAACCGACACTGAATCCCCTTCCCTACAACCAACCCTAAAATGGCAAAGGAAAAGACAACCACTAAAAACGCCCCGGCTAAGAAAGGGACGACAGTTGAAAACAAAACCACGCAGAAGACTCCCGCGCCTGACGCCCGTCCGGTGATATACCAGATGTTCCCGCGCCTGTTCTCCAACACAACAGCCGACTGTGTCCCAGACGGGGACATCACCCGCAACGGCTGCGGCAAGATGAACGACCTTACGCCCAAAGTCCTCAAAGCCATCCGCACGCTGGGAGTGACCCACGTATGGTACACAGGGGTCATCGAGCACGCCCATGCCACCGACTACTCATCATACGGCATCACCCCCGACAACCCATTCATCGTGAAAGGGAAAGCAGGTTCGCCTTACGCCATCAGCGACTATTACGACATCGACCCCGACATCGCCGTGGATGTGAACGCCAGGATGAAGGAGTTCGAGGCGCTTGTCGACCGCACCCACGCGGCCGGGATGAAGGTGCTGATTGACTTCGTGCCCAACCATGTTGCACGCCGCTATCATTCCGACGCCGCTCCCGCCGGCATCGAGGACTTCGGCCAGGGTGACGATCCTACATACTTCTTCTCCCCCCGCAACAACTTCTACTACATACCCCGGCAGCTCTTCCAGCCCGGCTTCGACATAGGCGACTACACTGAATTCCCCTCCAAGGCATCAGGTAACGACTGCTTCAACGCCTTCCCCTCGCGCAACGACTGGTATGAGACCGTCAAGCTCAACTACGGGATCGACTACGGCGACGGTTCGCGTCACTTCGATCCGGTGCCCCCCACCTGGTTCAAGATGCTCCACATCCTCCGTTACTGGGCCTCCAAAGGGGTAGACGGATTCAGGTGTGACATGGTCTTCATGGTTCCGGTAGAGTTCTGGGAGTGGGCCATCCCGCAGGTCAAGGCCCATTACCCCGACATCATCTTCATCGCGGAAATCTATGATGTAGGCCAGTACCGCGAATTCCTCGAGAAGGGCAACTTCGACTACCTCTATGACAAGGTTAACCTATACGACACCCTCCGGGCCGTGCAGTGCTACCACCATTCCGCCGCCACCATCACCGATTGCTGGCAACGCGTCGACGGCATCGGTCCCAGGATGCTCAACTTCCTTGAGAACCACGACGAGCAGCGTTTCGCCTCGGCAGAATATGCCGGCGACGCCACCAAGGTGTTGCCATCTCTCGTGGTCAGCTCCATGATATCGTCAGGCCCCTTCATGCTATACGCCGGACAGGAACTCGGAGAGAAAGCCGAGGACGCCGAAGGCTTCTCGGGCAAAGATGGCCGCACCACCATCTTCGACTACTGGTCGGTGCCGACGCTGCGCCGATGGTTCAACAACGGCAAAGCCGACGGCGGCCAGCTCTCGGCTGTGGAGAAAGACCTGCGCGGAGTCTACGCCCACCTGCTCGGGCTGCTCAATTCCGAGAAAGCCCTCTCCGAGGGGGAATTCTTCGACCTCATGTATGTCAACTTCAACAATCCCCGTTTCAACCCCCACCGCCATTACGCCTTCATGCGACGCCACGGAGATGAGGTGATACTTATCGCCGTGAACTTCTCAGACCAGGCTTATGACATGGCTGTCGAGATTCCCGCGCTCGCCTTGGGAATGTATGGCATAAAAGAGGGGCTGAAAAAGGGTAAGGAACTGATTTCCGGACGCGAAGGAGACCTGACAGTCAGCCGCGAAGAGCCCTTCACCACCCATATTTCAGCATGGGGAGCCGTGGCGTGGAAATTCTCCGCGTCGCGCAACCGCCGCAAAAATATTTGCCGTTCCAAGGAATAATTTTTACCTTTGCACCACCATTTCCAAGCTCATATTCGATTTTATGAATCCTATGTTACCGCCAATCAAGGTTTTCGCAGGCACCAAGTCACGCTACATGGCTGAGGAAATCTGCGCCGACCTTGGCATCGAACTCGGCAAGATGAACATTCTCCATTTTGCCGACGGGGAATTTGAAGTCTCCTATGAAGAGTCAATCCGTGGCTGCGAGGTTTACCTCGTCCAGTCTACTTTCCCCAATTGCGACAACCTTATGGAACTGCTGTTGATGATCGACGCGGCCAAGCGTGCCTCGGCCAAATCGGTCATCGCTGTTATTCCCTACTTCGGCTGGGCCCGTCAGGACCGCAAAGACAAGCCCCGCGTCTCAATCGCCGCCAAGCTTGTCAGCGACCTCCTCGTGGCTGCCGGCGTCGACCGTGTCATCACCATGGACCTCCACGCCGACCAGATCCAGGGCTTCTTCAACGTCCCCGTAGACCACCTCTACGCCTCGACCGTGTTCCTGCCCTACATCAAGCAGCTCAACCTCCCCGACCTGGTGATTGCCACCCCCGACGTCGGCGGAGCAAAACGCGCCAACAACTACGCCAAATACCTCAATGTGCCCCTGGTACTCTGCCACAAGCAGCGCGCCAAGGCCAACGTGGTGGCCAACATGACCGTCATCGGTGACGTCAAAGACAAAAACGTCATCCTCATCGACGACATGGTAGACACCGCCGGCACCATCACCAAGGCCGCCGACCTGATGCTCTCTGAAGGAGCCAAGTCTGTACGCGCCCTCGCCTCCCACGCCATCATGAGCGACCCCGCCACCGAGCGCGTGGAGAAATGCGGCCTCACCGAAATCATCTTCACCAACTCCATCCCCTTCAACAAGGAGTCGAAGAAAGCCACGATCCTCTCCGTTGCCAAGATGTTCGCCGACACCATCCGCCGCGTCCACAACAACGAGTCGATTTCATCGCAATACCTCATCTGACCGACACCCAATTGCTTAGACAGACCTCTCCCAAAAGCATCTCCCGCATACTGCTTATGGCCGCCTTCATGGCGGCCATAGGTTTTGCATTCCCTGCTGCGGCACGCCAGCCGCAACTCGCTCCATCCTACTCCTGGAAGCTTCTGCCCCCACTGGGACTCAGGGAACCGGCGGAGATGGACACACTCTACACCAACTACTCCCTGAGGTTCGTGCCGCAGACTGTCTCCCCCGCCTACGCGGCCACGGGCAACTATTGCGCCGAAGGATACAACATGATCTATTTCGAGCGAAAGCCGGTAAGTGATTTCATGTTTCGCGACGCCATCGCCCACTGGGTGCCCGACGAAGAGAAAATCCGGTTCTTCAACACCCGCATACCGATGACCCTGATGGGCTACAGCTTCGGCGGCGGCAAGGAGAACGGCCAGGACGACCTCTCGCTTGTCTTCTCGGGGAACGCCAACAAACGGCTGCAGTTCGGGGTGCTGCTCGACTACCTCTATTCCAAGGGCATGTATGCCAACCAGGCGGCCAAAGACCTCACCTGGGGGCTTTCAGGCTCCTACATCGGCGAACGTTTCGAGGCGCAGGCCTACGGATACCATTTCGCCCTCACGGCCCTCGAGAACGGCGGCATCACCGACGACCTGTATATCACCGACCCCGCAGAGGTGCAGGGCGGCCAGACCTCCGTCGAAGCCAAACAGATTCCGACACGCCTCACCGCCGCCCAGAACCGAATCACCGGCGGGGAGTTCTATGTCAACGGACGATACAAGCTCGGATTCTACGAAGAGGAGCAAATCAACGACACCACAACGGTAAAACACCTCGTGCCGGTGACATCCATCATCTGGACACTCAAATACCGCGAGGGACGACGCCGGTTCAAGAACAACAACGCCACACAGAACCTCGAGTTCTGGGACAACACCTACTTCAACCCAACCCTGACCAACGACCTCCAGAGTTACTGGAGCCTGCGCAACACCGTCGGTGTATCGCTGCTCGAAGGGTTCAACAAATACGCCAAGGCCGGACTCTCGGCATACGCCACCCACGAAATCCGCAGCTACCGTATGGAGACCCTCGTCGGCGAGCCGGTCGAGATTCCCGAAGGGGAGACCAACCCTCTATCTCCCAACCCGTTCCCATCGGTGAGAGACCACGAGAAACAGAACATGCTGTGGGTAGGCGCGCAGCTCACCAAACAGCAGGGGCGCATCCTAAACTATGACGTCACCGGAGAGCTGGGCCTGGTCGGCCCCGCGGCCGGTGAAATCAAGGTTGACGGCGGAATAACCACCCGCATCCCCCTCTTTGGCGACACCGTCAACGTCGCGGCCAACGGCAAATTCACCAACCTCTCTGCCCCCTGGCTGATGCAGCACTACCTCTCCAACCATTTCATCTGGGACAACGACTTCTCAAAGACCCGCACATTCCGTGCCGGAGGAGAAATCTCCATCCCCTGGACATGGACAAGACTTTCCGCCGGAGTGGAGAACATTCAGAACGCGCTTTATTTCGACGGGCAGGCCCTTCCGCGCCAGTTCGGCGGCAGCGTGCAGGTGTTCTCGGCCACACTCCGCCAGGACCTCCACGCCGGATGTTTCCACTGGGAGAACCGCATCACCTACCAGACCTCCTCAAACCAGGATGTGATACCTCTTCCCCAGCTGGCCGTCAACTCCAACATGTATGTGACATTCCGGGTGGCCACGCTGCGCATCCAGTTCGGACTCGACTGCGACTATTTCACGCGCTACAAGCCGGTGAGCTACCAGCCGGCCACGATGCAGTTCTACAACACCGACGGCCCCTGGATCGGCAATTATCCGTTCATGAGCCTCTATGTCAACTGCCGCCTGTCAAAGACCCGTTTCTACCTGATGATGTCACACATCAACCAGGGGCTTACCGGCGACAACTACTTCTCCATGCCCCACTATCCGATGAATCCCCGCCGCTTCCAGCTCGGCCTGTCGGTTGACTTCGCCAACTGACCCCACCTTCCCTCTCCTCCCCCGGTGACGAGGGGACACATAAACAACACATCTACAAGTAAATCTCAGACACATACAACTCCAACCGACTATGAAAAGAAGCCTGGTAGCACTGGCCTTCGGAACATTCGCTTTGGGTATCGCCGAGTTCGGTATGATGGGAATCCTCAGCGAAGTTGCCGACGGCATAGGTGTTGACATCGCCAAAGCCGGCCATCTGATTGCCGCATATTCCCTCGGAGTAGCCATCGGCTCCACACTGCTCATACCGCTCCGCAAAATGCCCCTCAGGAGGGTAATGCTCCTGTTGGCGGCGACAATATTCATCGGCAACCTCGGAGCCGCCCTGTCACCCAACTTCACCACATTGCTCTGTGCGAGATTCCTTTCCGGACTCCCTCACGGCGCGTATTTCGGCGCAGGGGCAATCGTATGCTCACGCCTGGCCGACAAAGGCCACGGCGCGCAGGCGGTGGCTGTGATGGTCGGGGGAATGACCGTGGCCAACGTCTTCGGTGTCCCGCTCGCCACCTGGGTCAGCGACACATTCAACTGGCGCATAGCTTTCGGAGGGGTGTCGCTCTTCGGGCTGATTTCCTTCCTGTCAATAAAAGCGTGGGTTCCCTGCATCAAGCCCCTGCCCGACACCGGCCTCAAAGGACAGTTCCGCTTCCTCCGCGCCCGCGCCCCCTGGCTGATATACGCCGGTGTGTTCTTCGGACAGGCCAGCGTCTACTGCTGGTTCAGCTACATAAACCCGGTAATGACAGATGTCACCGGATTCTCCACCTCACAGATGACATGGATCATGATGCTTGCCGGCACAGGGATGGTGGCAGGCAACGCCCTGGCAGGGAAACTTTCCGACCGCTACCAGGCCGCCCTCGTCACAGGCCTCATAGCCGCGTCGCTCGTCGTGATAATGCCCTTGTTGTATCTCTGCTCAACGATGAAGCTCCCATCGCTGTTGCTGATGTTCCTCGCTACCGGAGGCCTCTTCGGCATCGGAGGCCCCCTCCAATATCTCATCGTGAAGTATGCCAAAGGTGGGGAAATGCTCGGAGGGGCGGGAATCCAGATCGCCTTCAATGTTTCAAACGCGATGTCGGCAGCCATCGGAGGTGGAGCCATCCACCACGGCCTGGGCCTGGCCTCCCCCGCCCTGGTCGGTGTTCCCTTCGCCGCAATCGGAGCGACAGCCCTCTTCCTCCTCTACCGCCTTTCCCACACATCCCATATCAAAATGGCGCATAGTAATATTCCTGTGTTTATGCGTAAATATTGCAAATTCTGAAAATGA
>CAMWVQ010000057.1 GCA_947177635.1 uncultured Porphyromonadaceae bacterium
AATCGGGGTGTAGCTCAGTTGGTTAGAGTACGCGTCTGGGGGGCGTGAGGTCGCTAGTTCGAGTCTAGTCACCCCGACAAAAGCAAAAGAGTTGGAAATGAAGGAGTAATCCTCGATTCCAACTCTTTTTTTATTCCTGTACCCCCCGGGCATGGGAAGGTAATCAGACGGGATGGCGCGGACGCGCCACTGCTCGTCCCGACTGGAGATGCGGCATTAGGATGCCTGCCACGGTAACCGGCAGCCATTTTCCCCGGGAGGAGTTATTAACACAGATATTCATTGATACTGAAATAATGGCAAAAACAGGCGACATAGTAAGGTTTCTCAGCTCTACGGGCGGAGGACGCATTGTTAGAATCGAGGGGCAGATAGCCCATGTCGAGGAGGAGGATGGGTTCGAGACCCCGGTATTGCTGAAAGAGCTGGTGGTGGTCACCCCGGCCGGTGACGCGGCGGTAAGCCGCGACGCGTTCGGAGGCACCGTCCAGGCCGCCCAGCGCAAGGAGGCGGAACGTCAGTCGAAGTTCGTGGCCACGAAGATGCCCGAGGTCGAGAAGGCGCCGAGGGTCGAGGAAACCCCGACAGGCGACAAAATCAACCTCGTGCTCGGATTCCAGCCCGTCGAGATAAAACACCTGACCACCACCACTTACGAGGCTTACCTGGTCAACGATTCCAATTACTTCCTTTACTTCACCTTCCTGTCGAAGGCCGACGACGACAAGGGGTGGACGACCCGTTTCGCCGGGGTGGTGGAGCCGAACATCCAGATTTTCCTTGAGGAGCTTGACCGCGACCAGGCAGGGAGGCTCGACCGCGTGGCTGTGCAGTATGTGGCCTTCAAGCGCGACAAGGAGTTCCAGCTCAAGGCCCCGGTTGCCGTGGAGCGGCCGATGGACGCCACCAAGTTCTTCAAACTTCACTGTTTCCACGAAAACCCCTACTTCGACACCCCCGTCATAGCCGTGGACATCGTGAAGAACGACATCCCCCAGCGCCCGATGGTATTCGACTCATCGTCGCTCGAAGACGCCATGCGGCAGAAACGCGCCGACGACCGCCGTCCGTCGCGCCAGCCTGTAAGGAAAAGGGAACAGAAAAAAGATGGCCCCCTCGTGGTCGACCTCCACATCAGCGAGCTGCTCGACGACACGCGCGGCCTGTCGAACGCCGACATCCTCAACCTGCAGATTGACACTTTCCGCAAGGTCATGGATGAGAACCTCCGCGAAAGCGGGAAGAAGATAATCTTCATCCACGGCAAGGGGGAGGGTGTCCTCCGCCAGGCCCTGATGAAGGAGCTGAACTACCGCTACAAGGGGCACGACATCCAGGACGCCTCCTTCCGCGAATATGGCTACGGCGCCACCCAAGTGACAATCCGACACCACTGACCCGATGGTAATCTACTTCACTGGCACAGGCAACTCCCGCATCGTGGCCGAGAAAATCCACGGGCGGTATTTCCCCGATGACGCGGGGAAACAGAAGCTTTACGCGCTCGACGGCGACAGGCTGCTCCATCCGGGGCGCCAGCTGCTCGAGTGCGCCGACAACCAGCTTGTCATATGGGTCTTCCCGGTCTACAGCTGGGGAGTGCCGCCGGTGGTGCTCCGCTTCATCGACAAGGTGAGGTTCAAGGGAGCCGAACGGGCGCGCCACTACATGGTCTGCACCTGCGGCGACGATGTCGGCCGCACCGACGACCAGTGGCGCCACCATCTCGGACGGCGCGGCTGGACTCCCCGGGGTGCCTTCTCCGTGGCCATGCCCAACACCTATGTCTGCATGAAGGGATTCGACGTCGACTCCCCCGACATCGAGGCGGGTAAACTCGCCGCCCTGCCCGGGCGCATGGAGGAGATTTTCAGCGCCATCGACCGTGGCTTCGCCGACAGCGACCTTGTCAGGGGAAGCTGGGCCTGGTGGAAGACCAACCTCATCTACGGACTGTTCAGGGCGTTCAAGATGTCGCCGTTCCCCTTCCGCGCCGACCCCGACCGCTGCACCTCCTGCGGGCTCTGCGCGCGCAGCTGCCCGATGCTCAACATAAAGATGAAAGACCGCCATCCCCAGTGGGGGCCCGCCTGCGCGATGTGCCTGCGCTGCTACCACTACTGCCCGGTCAACGCCATCTCATACGGCAAGGAGACCCAAGGGAAAGGGCAATACCGTGCCCCGTCTGACCTCTGAGTTTCTCGCAACCATCTGACAGCCATCACCGCAAGCGACAGCTGTTAACATAATTTAATATCCGTTTCTCGACAAAATCAGCTACCTTTGCGTAACTGTAATTTCTTATATCTTACCATCATCTAATTCCAATCACCACTGCAAATGAAATTCTTTACCAAAGCTGCCGTGGGGCTGTGTATGGCCGCTTCGATGTCATTCAGCGCCACTGCCGCAGGCTGGCCCGCCGACTATGAGGGCGTGATGCTCCAGGGATTCTACTGGGACTCATACACCGACACCAAATGGACCAACCTCGAAAGCCAGGCCGACGAGCTGAGCCAGTATTTCAAGCTCATCTGGGTTCCCAACAGCGGATACTGCGGAGGCAGCAACAACATGGGCTACATGCCTATCTACTGGTTCACAAACCACAACTCATCATTCGGCACCGAGGCGCAGCTCATATCGATGATCAACACCTTCAAGCAGAAAGGCACCGGAATCATCGCCGACGTGGTAATCAACCACCGCAACGGCCGCACAAACTGGACCGACTTCCCCTCTGAGGAGTGGAACGGACAGACATGGTTCATCGGCACCGACGGCATCTGCCGCAACGACGAGGTGGCCAACGCCTCCGGGCAGGCCAAGCCCACCGGCAACTATGACACCGGCGAAAACTTCGACGGCGCGCGAGACCTCGACCACACAAACGCCAACGTGCAGAACAACTGCAAGAACTATTGCAAGGCCCTGCTGGAAAAATACGGCTACACCGGCTTCCGCTACGACATGGTGAAAGGCTACAGCGGCCAATACAACAAAATCTACAACCAGTACTCCAAACCGACATTCTCGGTCGGCGAATACTGGGACGGCAACTACGACGCCGTCGCCGCCTGGATCGAAGCCACCGGAAAGGAGTCAGCCGCCTTCGACTTCCCCGGCAAATACGCCATCAATGAGGCGTTCTCATCAAACGACATGTCGAAGCTTGTATGGAAGGCCAACGGCACAACCGACCAGCCCGCCGGCATGATTCACTTCGGCTACAGCCAGTATGCCGTGACCTTCGTCGACAACCACGACACATACCGCGACGGCTCCAAGTTCAACGGCAATGTCGTGGCCGCCAACGCCTTCATCCTCATGAGCCCCGGCACACCCTGCGTGTTCCTCCCCCACTACAAGGCAAACAAGGCCGCAATCCAGACCCTCATCAACATCCGCAACGCCGTCGGCATCCACAACAACTCCGCCGTGACCGTGCTGCAGGCCTCCCGCGACTGCTATATGGCAGAGGTGACCGGCAAGAACGGCAAGGCGGTGGTTAAAATCGGCTCTTCGATGTCATCCCCCTCAGGCTACACCAACAGCGACATCAAGGCTTCAGGCAACGGCTACTGCGTCTGGACCAAGACCGAAGTCCAGGGCGGCGGCGGTGGCGGCGGACAGACCTCATCGGCCCCCTCATCGCTCTACCTCATGGGCAACCTCGCCCAGGGTTCCTGGCAGACCAATGTCGGTGTGACAATGACCAAGAACGGCGACAAGTTCACCGCCGACAATGTGGAGCTCGTGGCCGTCACCGGCGAGACCAAGGCGTTCTTCACCTTCGTCACCGCCCTCGGCTCTACAGGCGCGTCAACCGAATGGGACACCACCATCAATGGCAGTGACCGCTACGGCGCCGCAACCAAGGACGCCTCCGTGTCGGTAGGCGGTTCTGCCGCGATGAAACTGTTCGCCGCCGGAGTTGACGCCTCGTCGGCCTACTCCTGGGGCATTGAGCCGGGCAAATACTCCATAACCGCCGACTTCGCCACTATGACAATCACCGTGGCTCCCGCCGGACAGGGTGGCGGCGGTGGCGGCCAGGGTTCGGCCGACGCCCCCTCGCAGCTCTACATCCTCGGCAACCTCGACGGGGCAAGCTGGGTGACAAACCAGGGTGTGACAATGACCAAGGAGGGAGACTGCTTCGTGGCCAGGAATGTCAAGCTGGTGGCTCCCGCCGAGTCAACCGACGGTTCCTGCTATTTCACCTTCGTGACAGCCCTGGGTGCTGACTGGGATGCGGTCAACATGGGCGGCGACCGCTACGGCGCCCCCACCAAGGACCTCCCCCTCACCCCCGGCACCGAGGGTGCGATGAAGAAATACACCCTCAACGTCGACGCCTCATCCGCACAGTCCTGGAAGATTCCCGCAGGCACATATGACATCACCGCCGACTTCGCCAAGATGACCGTCAAGGCCGCCATTCCCCAGAGCGGCGTCGAGAGCATCGAGGCATCGGCCGAGGATGTGGCCCCGGTCTACTACAACCTCCAGGGTGTACGCGTCTCCGACCCCGCACCCGGCCTCTACATCGTGGTGCGCGGCTCGAAAGTGACAAAAGAGCATATCCGCTGACCTTTTTCAGTCAGCCAGCACTGATACAACCGGATGGTGTCGCGCCATCCGGTTTTTTTTCGTAGATTTGCAATCGGAATCCTCAATCAACAGCAATCGGAATCCACCACAAACAAGAAAAACGACAGGCATAGTGCTACAGATACAGAAAGCTTCCGCCGGTTCAGGCAAGACATTCGCCCTGACACGCCAGTATATCACCATGCTCCTTGGCCAGAGGGACAACCGGGGGGAGTTCAGGCTCTACTCCGGCAGCGACTACGGCTTCCTCAAGCCCAAAGCCCACGGCCGGATTCTCGCCATAACCTTCACCAACAAGGCCACACAGGAGATGACCACCCGTATCATCAAGGAGCTGAGCCTGCTGAGCGAGGATGAGGGGAGCAGGAGCGGCCACCTCGACTACCTGATGAAGCTTTACCGCGCCGACGCCGGAAGCATCTCCGAGGCGGCGCGCCGCGCACTGGCCGACCTGCTTTTCAATTTCTCCTGGTTCAACGTCTCCACCATCGACTCATTCTTCCAGAATGTGTTGCGCATCTTCACCCGTGAGCTCGACCTCCCCGAGACATTCAGCCTCGAGATTGATGACCGATACCCGGTGGCGGTGGCCATCGGGGAGATGCTCGGCTCAATCAACCTCCCCCCCTCGGCCCACGACAAGGAGACCGCATCCCGCCTGCGCAGGCTCCGCAACTGGCTCCGCAGCTATATGGATTCCCTGATAGAGGATGGCTCCAACGCCAACCTCCTCGCCCGCTCGTCGAGGATAAACCGGGCACTGACCAACACCATCTCTTCCCTGCGCGGGGAGTCTTTCAAGACCCACAGCCGCGAAATCCTCGACTACCTCTCCGACCCTGAACGAATCACCCGCTTCGCCGGAGGGCTGTCAGGCTCTCTGACTCGCCTGAAAGACAACGTTGTCGACGCGGCCGCCGCTTTCATGTCGCTTGACGAGGCCGAATGGCTCCCGAAATCGCTCAGGGAGGATTATCTTGAGAAATGGGCCAGCGGAGACTTCACATTCTCCCCGTTCGGGGGAAGCGGCCGCTCCACCCTCCCCAACGCCATCCAGCCTGAAGGGAAACGCCACAACAAGCTCCCAAAGGGGGCGGTCTGGAGCGACGAGATAGACAGTCTGCTGGTGAGGGTGCTGAGACTCGGCCTGAGCTACTTCGAGAATGAGCTTTTCTACAACGTGCTGCGCCGCCAGATTTACCTCCTGGGGCTTTTCTCAGAGGCGTGCAGCCACATCGAGGATTATTGCCGCGACAACGAGGCATTCCTGCTGGGCGACACCAACTCTCTGCTGCGCAAGGTAATCTGCGAGGCGGAGGCCCCCTTTGTCTACGAGCGCATCGGCTACATGATAAACCACTTCCTGATAGATGAGTTCCAGGACACCTCCGAGATGCAGTGGGACAACCTCCGTCCGCTGGTGATGGAGAGCATGTCGCGCGACAAAGACAACCTCATCATCGGCGACGAGAAACAGTGTATCTACCGCTTCCGCAACTCCAACCCCGAGCTGCTCGGCTCAAAGGTGGAGGAATCCATCGGGGGCCGTTTCGGGCTTGACAAGGTGAGCATCGGAGGCACCACCATCGACCAGAACACCAACTGGCGCAGCTCGCGGGAGGTTGTGATGTTCAACAACTCACTCTTCGCCTGTCTGGCGCGTCTGGCCGACCGGGGGATGAGCCGCCCGATCGCAGCCCCCACCTACGCCGGGCTCATCCAGCAGGTGGCACCGAAAAACCTCGACTTCCACGGGTATGTCAGCATCCTCTTCGGCCCTGAGAAGAGCTTCATCCCCGACCCGCAGACCGACATCAACCCCGACGGCTCGCCGATGGCCGGATATGAGACCTGGACGGAGGATGACATCCTGCGCCACCTCGGGGAGGAAATCGACCGTCAGCTGACAGCCGGATACCGTCCGAGCGACATCGCCGTGCTGGTGCGCACCCACGCCCAGGGGCAGGCGGTAATCTCATACCTGCTCGACCTCATGGGGGATGACGCGTGGCCCCACGGCCATATCGACATCATATCGTCAGACGCCCTGGAAATCTCAACCTCCCCGGCGGTGCAGCTGGTCATCGGCATACTGCGCCTGACCACCACCCCGCAGTATGTGGTCGACACCTCCCGCGAGCCTGAAGATGGACGCCCCGTGA
Organism: uncultured Porphyromonadaceae bacterium; assembly: GCA_947177635.1. GTDB lineage: Bacteria > Bacteroidota > Bacteroidia > Bacteroidales > Muribaculaceae > UBA7173. The sequence continues at coordinate 6,777 of CAMWVQ010000057.1, forward strand.
TGAAGCCCAATCCCGACTTCCTCCGCAACCGGCTCATCCACCGCTACGAGCTGTGTGTGTTCGACCAGACAGAACTCACCTTGCCTGACGGCACACCCGCCACCGACAGCGACGGCAACCCGATACGCCGCCGTCTCACCCCCGAGGAGGCGCTGATGAAGGCTGTGGCGGCGACAGCCCCGCTCCCCGGCGAGCCAAACCCCGACCCGTTGCAGGAGCAGCTCGACCGGGAATCCTCAAAGGCGGGAGAAATGGACTGCCCCAGCCTCTTCGCCATCACCGAGCGCATCATCCGCGACTACGTCCCCGCCGAGTCGCGGCGCGCCGAAGCCGCCTTCCTCGTCGCCTTCCAGGACCTGGTGACAGACTTCGAGGAGCGCGGCGACGCCGACGTGGAGAGCTTCCTGAAATGGTGGGACAGCCGCGGACGGTATGCCACCCTCCCCGCCCCTGAAGGGATGGACGCCATAAATGTGATGACCGTCCACCAGTCGAAAGGGCTTGAGTTCGGCTGCGTCCACCTCCCGTTCTGCTCCAACGCCCTTGTCAAATATGACGGGGAAGACTGGTACACCCTCGACCGTGACGGATTCCCCGGGATAGCCCCCGATGATGTCCCGCCCCTCCTCCCCCTGAAGAACCGCGCCTCAAACGCCAACATGCCGATGCTCGCCGCCCAGACCCAGCGTTACGCCCAGTTGCAGATGGTCGACGGGATAAACGTGGCGTATGTGGCCTTCACGCGCGCCGTCAGCGAGCTTGTTGTCTACGCCGACCCCGCCGGGGGGCGTGGCGAGACCTTCGCCAGGCTGCTGCTTGAAGCGTGCCGGAGCCTCCACACCCAGGCCCTGGAATCATACGGGCTGTCAGAGGAGGAATCGCGGTGGGTGATGCCGCTTGTGCCGCTGCTTGAGGAAGCACCGCGCGGCGAGACCCACCTGACCCTCGGAAGCCCCACACTCCCCGCCGCGAAAAAAGAACGCCCCGCCGTGGAGCGGGAGGTCTGTCACTCCCGCGACGGCGAGGCGTCGAAAAAAGAAAATGAGAAGATTTTTTATGCGGGTGACCCCGGAAGACCCGCGTCGTTTGACGCGGAGATACCTTATGAGGCCATCATCGAGGAATACCGTGTGGAGCGTCCACCGGAGATGATACTCCCCGACGATGTGGAGCAGCAGGGGGTCTTCGACATCAACGACGAACGCCACCTGGGGAATTTCCTCCACGACGCCCTCTCAAGGGTGCGCCGCCTCGACGACCTCCCTTTGGCGGTGGAGAGGGCGGCTTACCGCCGGGCAGTCCCCAGGCGTGACTGGGAGCCATACCTCGACCGTCTGGCCGTGGCGTTGCGCGACCCGCGCGTGATGCCCTGGTTCACACAATACCGGAAGCTGATGAACGAGAGGCCGCTGACGGCCCCCGACGGCCTGCGCCGCCCCGACAGGGTGGTGGAGATGCCCTCCGGGGAGGTAATCGTCGTCGACTACAAGTTCGGACAGCCGAGGAAGAAATACCGCGACCAGGTAAGGAGCTATATGGGGCTGTTGCGCCAATGCGGCTACACCAACCTCCACGGATTCCTCTTCCATCCCCTTTCTGGGGAGCTTATCCCTGTCGACTAACTCAGCAGCAGGACTATCACCACGCCCCACAGAATCAGCAGTATGTTTCCGATGGCGTAAGTCACGGTGTAGCCCATCGCCGGGATAGAGCTGCCAACGGCGTCCTGTATCGCACCGAGCGAGGCTGTGGTGGTGCGGCTTCCGGCGCAGCATCCGAGGTTGATGGCGGCGGGGAACTTGAATACCCTGTGGCCGATTATCACCCCGAGAATCAGGGGAACCGAGGTTGCCAGCACACCCATCAGGAATAGCACGGGCCCGACCTCCTTGAGTCCGGTGACGAACGAAGGCCCTGAGGTGATGCCGATGACGGCAATGAACATGTTGAGGCCGAGGTTGTTCATCAGCCATACCGAGGAGCGGGGTATGCGGCCGAAAGTCGGACGTTTCGACCGGAGCCAGCCAAGGCAGAGACCGGCAATCAACGCGCCGCCGCTGACACTCAGGCTGATCGGGACATTGCCGACATGCACCGCCAGCGCGCCAAGCAGCCCGCCCAGGAATATGCCGATGCCGACAAACACGAGGTCGGTCTTGGTCGACTTGCGGTCGGCATATCCGAGGTGTGGCGCGGCGGCGGTAACCTCCTGGGCCAGCCCCACGACGGTCAGGATGTCGCCACGCTGCACCTTCACCCGGGCAAGCACCGGAATGTCGACCCCGCTCCGGGATATGTTCTTTATCGATACCCCATACATCCACTTCATACTCCGGAGCTGGTCTACGGTCTTCCCGGCAGACTCCTTGGAGGCTATGGTCACCTGCAGCTCCTCGGCGGGGAAGTCGAGCAGCTCGGCGTCATTGACCTCGGGGCCTATCCAGCTCTCGTCACCGATGATGAACTCCCGGCGTCCGCTGAGCACAATCTCGTCGCCTGACGAGACCTCCAGATCAGGAGTCGGGTCGAGGAGACGTCCGCCGGAACGCACCCGTTCGACAAAAAGGCGGCGTCCCTCACCGGAGAGGTGTTCCTCTATCGCGGCCACGCTCCTGGGTGTGGAGAAGAAATCGGCGGTGGCCTTGTATGCCCTGAAGGCAACAGGTCTGAGTGCCTTTATGAAGTTTGGGTCGGTGTTCGACGAGCCTTGGTTGAGCTGTTTCTCCAGCTCGACTGTCTCGGCCCTTACCTTCTTTATACCCCCGAGGAGCCAGGGGCCGAGGTTGGCCAGCACATACGCCGAGCCGATGGTGCCGAAGACATATGTAACGGCGTAGCAGACCGGGATGATGCTCACCCAGGCCTGTTTCTCAGCAGCCGGGGCGGATACGGTCTGGAGGGTGTCCGTGCCCACCCCGATGGCGGCCGACATTGTCTGCGCGCCCGCCAGCAGGCCGATGGCCTCACCGATGTTGTAGCCCATGCAGAGGCATATACCCCAGGTCACGAGCAGACACAACACGCAGACCACCACGGCGAACCCTACCTGTCTGAGGCCGTCACCCCTGAGAGCCGAGAAAAACTGCGGCCCGACACTGTAACCTATCGAGAAGAGGAACAGCAGGAAGAACACATCCTTCAGAGGCCCCGGAATCGGGATGTCGAGCTGCCCGACAAGCACCCCGACAAGCAGCACCGACGTCACGGTGCCGAGTGAGAAAGCCTTGTATTTCAGCTGTCCCACGAAAAAACCCACGCCGATGGTCAGGAAAACCGCCAGCGCGGGGTTGTTTCTTAATACTTCTACAATCCAGTCCATATATAATATATCTGAGGCAAGTTAAAACAAAGCTATAACATCCCCCGTCTTGAATATGTTTAACCCCGGGGTGTAGCCATCACCTCCACACGCAATTAAAATGTTTTATGTTAAAAAGAGGACAGATTCATATGTCTGCAACAAACTTAATGACCCCCGGAGATGTTTTGAAAACAGTGACGGGGGAAGAGCCCGCGGCTCCTGCTTCTGCCAAAATTCAAATGAAACAACTATTTTAAAACCTGAAGACAATGCTCGATTCAAACCTTGACCCCAACTTCCGCAACGGTGACGCCAAAACCGATGTGTTCGGCTCCGACGCCATGCTGCAGGCTGCGCCCGTGGACAGAATCCCCAACGGCCCGACAACCCCCGAAATCGCTTACCAGATGGTTAAGGACGAGACTTTCGCCCAGACACAGCCCCGTCTGAACCTCGCCACGTTCGTCACCACCTACATGGATGAATACGCCACCAAGCTGATGAACGAGGCCATCAACATCAACTACATCGACGAGACCGAATATCCCCGCATCGCGGTGATGAACGGCAAATGTATCAACATCCTCGCCAACCTCTGGAACACCCCGGAGACAAACAAATGGAAGACCGGCGCGCTGGCCATCGGCTCATCCGAGGCCTGCATGCTGGGCGGCATCGCCGCGTGGCTCCGTTGGCGCGAACGCCGTCAGAAGGAAGGCAAGCCTTTCGACAAGCCTAACTTCGTGATATCCACCGGATTCCAGGTCGTCTGGGAGAAATTCGCCCAGCTCTGGCAGATCGAGATGCGTACCGTGCCTCTGTCGCTTGAGAAGACCACCCTCGACCCCGCGGAGGCCTTGAAGCTCTGCGACGAGAACACAATCTGTATCGTCCCCATCCAGGGTGTCACCTGGACCGGCCTGAACGATGATGTCGAAGCCCTCGACAAGGCCCTCGACGCCTACAACGCCAAGACCGGCTACGACATCCCTATCCACGTCGACGCGGCCTCCGGCGGTTTCATCCTGCCTTTCCTCTTCCCTGAGGTAAAATGGGACTTCCGTCTGAAATGGGTTCTCTCCATCTCGACGTCAGGCCACAAGTTCGGCCTCGTCTACCCCGGTCTGGGCTGGGTTGTCTGGAAAGACAAGCAGTATCTCCCCGACGTGATGTCGTTCAGCGTCAACTACCTCGGCGCTGAAATCAGCCAGGTCGGCCTGAACTTCTCACGCCCCGCCGCCCAGATTCTCGGACAGTACTACCAGTATATCCGCCTCGGCTTCGAGGGCTACAAGAACATCCAGTACAACTCCCTGTCGGTGGCCAAGTATCTCCACAGCCAGGTCAGCGCGATGCCCGAGTTCCAGCCCTACTCCCCCGATGTCCCCAACCCCATCTTCGTATGGCTGATGAAACCCGAGGTTCAGAAGACCGCCAAGTGGACCCTCTTCGACCTGCAGGACAAGCTCGCCCAGAAGGGGTGGATGGTTCCGGCCTACACCCTCCCGGCCAACATCGAGAACATCGTCGTGATGCGTGTACTCTGCAAGCAGGGATTCAGCCGCGACATGGCCGACCAGCTCCTCAACGACATCCGCTTCGCCGTCAACGAGCTCAACGCCCTTGAGTATCCGACCACGACCCGTATCGCCATGGAGAAGAATGTTCCCCTGGTGTCGAAGACCTTCAACCACACCGGCAAATAACCGCTATCCCCTGAACCGGACACGGCCGGCGACCGCACCCAATCACGGCGGTGGCGGCCGTGTCCGTAGCTTTAACCGGGGTCCTCCCCTCACTCCGGGGCCCGGCCCCCTTCATCCAAAACTCACAGACATGGACATTACCATAACCAAAAATCAGATTCAGGAGGCCGCATCCCAGGCTTATGACTACGCTTCGAAGATTTCGGGCGGGGCCAATGCCGACTACATACCGTTCCTGGCCAACGTCGACCCCAGCCTCTTCGGGCTGAGCGTGATGCTCCACGACGGGACAGCCTTCAACCTGGGCGACACCGGCTACAAGTTCGGCATCGAGTCGGTGTCGAAGGTGCCCACGGCGATACTGGCCATGCGGCAGCACACCCCGCGCGGCGTCCTTGAGAAAATCGGGGCCGACGCCACGGGGCTCCCCTTCAACTCCATCTTCGCGATACTGCTCGAGAATGACCACCCCTCGACCCCTCTGGTCAACGCCGGGGCCATCTCGGCCTGCTCGATGATTGACCCCAAGGGTGACTCCGCAGGGAAATGGAAGGCCATCACCGACAACATCACCGACCTCTGCGGCTCTGCCCCCGAGCTTATCGACGAGCTTTACAAGAGCGAGAGCGCGACGAACTTCAACAACCGCGCGATCACATGGCTGCTGAAGAATTACGACCGCATCTATGACGACCCCGACATGAGCCTTGACCTCTACACCCGCCAATGCTCCCTGGGCATCACCTCGGCCCAGCTCGCCGCCATGGCCGCGACCATCGCCTACAAGGGGCGCAACCCGGTGACAGGCAAACAGGTGTTTGACCCCGGGATTGCCCCCAGGATAACCACCCTGATAGCCACCGTCGGCTTCTACCAGCATTCCGGCGACTGGCTCTACACCTCAGGCATCCCGGCCAAGAGCGGTGTGGGCGGCGGAGTGCTCGGCGTGCTGCCCGGCGTCCTCGGCATCGCCGCCTTCGCCCCGCCCCTCGACGAGGCGGGCAATTCGGTGAAAGCCCAGGCCGCGATAATGAAGTTCATGCAGACACTCCGGCTCGGCGTGATGAACGGCGACCGGGTGACCGTGACCGACTGACGTTTCAATCAACTTATTCTCCAACTGTTTCAAACTATTTCAAATATGGCTACAAAACCTTCCGCCCCGAAAACCGCTTCGTCGAAAGGGGCAACCGTGAAGTCAGCCGCCAAGCTCGGGGTAGGAACCCTGATGATCATGAACATCGTGGCCGTGGTCTCCCTGCGTGGTCTTCCCGCCGAAGCCGAGTATGGCATGAGTTCGGCGTTCTACTATCTGTTCGCGGCGCTGGTGTTCCTTATCCCTGTGTCGCTCGTCGCAGCCGAGCTGGCCGCGCTCTTCCCCTACCAGCAGGGTGGAATGTTCCGCTGGATAGGTGAGGCGTTCGGCCGCAAGCTGGGATTCCTCGGCATCTGGCTGCAGTGGGTCGAAAGCACCATCTGGTTCCCGACGGTGTTGACCTTCGGGGCCGTGTCACTGGCGTTCATCGGCATGGACCATGTCGCCGACTCCCACCTGGCGGCCAACAAATACTACACCATCGCCGTGGTGCTGGCCATCTACTGGCTTGCCACCCTGATTTCGATGAAGGGCCTGGGATGGGTAGGCAAGATTTCAAAAATCGGCGGTATGGTCGGCACCATCATCCCGGCCTGCCTCCTGGTCATCTGCGGCATCGTCTACCTGGCCATCGGCGGCCACTCCGAGATGAACTTCCACGGTGACTTCTTCCCCGACCTCACCAACTTCGACAATATAGTGCTGGCGGCCTCCATCTTCCTCTTCTATGCCGGAATGGAGATGTCGGGCGTCCATGTGCGCCAGATAAAGAACCCCGCCGTCAACTACCCGAAGGCTGTCTTCGGCGGCGCGCTGGTGACGGTGCTGATTTTCGTGCTCGGCACCTACGCCCTGGGCATCATCATCCCCGCCAAGGACATCAACCTCGTGCAGAGCCTCCTGGTCGGATTTGACAACTACCTTGTCGCCTTCCACCTCGACTGGCTGACCCCCGTCATAGCCATCGCCCTGGCGTTCGGCGTGCTCGCCGGTGTCCTTACCTGGGTGGCAGGCCCCTCCAAAGGAGTGTTCGCCGTCGGACAGGCCGGTTACCTTCCCCCCTTCTTCCAGAAGACCAACAAGGCCGGTGTGCAGAAAAACATCCTCATCATCCAGGGGCTGGCCGTGACCCTGCTGTCACTGCTCTTCGTCGTGATGCCATCGGTGCAGAGCTTCTACCAGATACTCTCACAGCTGACGGTGCTTCTCTACCTCATCGCCTACCTGCTGATGTTCGCCGCAGCCATCTACCTGCGTTACACGATGAAAGACGCCAGGCGCCCCTTCCGCATCGGCTCAAAGGGGAACGGTCTCATATGGATTGTCGCCGGAGTCGGTTTCCTCGGCTCGCTGCTGGCCTTCGTGCTGAGCTTCTTCCCCCCCGACCAGATTTCGATGGGCTCGACCACCGTATGGTATGCCGTCCTCTTCGGCGGAGTCATACTCTTCACCGTCCTCCCCTTCATCATCCTGGCGTTCCGCAAACCCTCCTGGGTCAACCCCAAGAGTGACTTTGTCCCCTTCCACTGGCAGAAGGACGCCGAGTCACAGGCCCTGCTGAAAGCCGCCCAGGAAGCCTACGAGGCGAAGGAGGCGGCCAAGGATGACACGACCGCGCCCACCCATCCCTCCTCGGGCCGGAGCTGACCCTCTTCCCCGCAGACAATCGAGTAGGAGGTAAACACTAATCATAGGGTGTTTATCTCCTACTTTCGTG
>CAMWVQ010000058.1 GCA_947177635.1 uncultured Porphyromonadaceae bacterium
AAGGAGAGTAATCTAAGGAGAGTAATCTAAGGAGAGTAATCTAAGGAGAGTAATCAAAGGAGAGCAATAGGGAGAGCAATAGGGAGAGGTTCCCGGATGGAATGTGTCCGGATGGCGGGCGCATTGTGAAAATCGGGAGGTGACGGTGGCGGGAGCGCGGCGAAGCACCGGGGTGTCTGAGCCCGGAGGGCGAGTTCCCGGTGCGCCGCGCGGAGCCGCCCGGTCACCTCCCATGGATTTTCACGCGCCCTTGGCCTTTTGGTTCTTTTGGGCCTGCCAAAAGAACGGAAGAAAGAAAAGAATCGGAGAAGGAAGGAATGGATAAAAAGGAAGGAAGAGAAAAGAAGAGAAGATAATAAGAAGAGAATCAAAAAATCGCCTCGCGATGTAGACCGGAATTCATTTCCGGTCTACATCGCGAAGCGAAACTTATAACAATTCAGAGGCGGAGGAAGTAGCTCTACAATCAGCTGATTCTCCTCCACGAGAGGAGAGGAGAGAATCAGCGAGTCTTCTCCTCAATCCATTTACGAGCATTGACGAAAGCGTCAATCCAGGGAGTCACCTCATTGTTGCGGCGGTTGTAAGGATAGAACCCACACTGCCAGGGGAAGATAGCCCTTTCGAGGTGAGGCATCATCGCCAGGTGACGTCCGTCGGGGGAAGCGATGGCAGCCACAGCACCACGGCTTCCATTAGGATTGGCGGGATAAGCGGCATAATTATACTTGGCCGCGATATTGTAATCCTTCAGCGAACCGGGGAGGTTGAATCGACCCTCTCCATGAGCCACCCAGATACCGAGCTTCATGCCGGCCATCGAGCCGAGCATCACGGAATTGTTCTTCGGGATAGTCAGCCCGAGGAACTGCGACTCGAACTTATGGCTGATGTTGTGCTCCATCGTCGGACGGCTCTTGCCGGCCGAGGGGATGAGACCGAGTTCCACCATCAGCTGGCAACCGTTGCAGATACCAAGCGAGAGGGTATCCTCACGGTCATAGAACTTCTTCAGGGTAGCCTTGGCGGTATCGTTCCAGAGGAAGCCGGAAGCCCATCCCTTGGCGGAGCCGAGTACATCCGAGTTGGAGAATCCGCCGCAGAAGACAATCATATTGACATCCTCGAGGGTCTCACGGCCACTCATGAGGTCGGTCATATGCACATCCTTGACATCGAATCCGGCGAGGTAGAGCGAGTAAGCCATCTCGCGGTCACCGTTCACACCCTTCTCACGGATGATGGCAGCGCGCACGCCCGTCTTTCCGTCACGGCGGTAAGAGAGGCCACGCGAAGCGAGCGAACCGTCAAACGAGGCGGGAATGGCGTAGCGGAGAGGCTGCTTCTTGTAATTCTCGAAGCGGAGGGCGGCGCACTCCTTGCCGCTCTGGATGCGGTCGAGCAGGTAAGACGGCTCAAACCAGCGGTCACGCAGATGGTCGATGCCGAGCAGACGCTCCTCGCCGTAATGCTCAACAAGCAACACACGCTCATCTGAAGGTTTGCCGACGAGGAAATACTTGACTCCGGCCTCGGAGAGAATCTTCTCCACGGAATCCTTCTTCGACTCCTCGAACTGCACCAGCACGGCGGGATTCTCGGCGAAGAGAATCTTTACGAGGTCGGTCTCACCGTTTTGGATGAATCCGGCTGTGGTGAACTCAAGACCACCGGTGGTGTTGGCGAACAGCATCTCAAGCATAGCCGTCACGAGACCTCCGGCCGAGATGTCGTGCATGGCAAGGAGCTTGCGTCCCTTCACCAGTTTCTGCACGGCAGCGAAGGCTGCGGCGAATTTCGCGGGGTCTTTCACAGTCGGAGCATCCGAACCGACACGGTTCAGAGCCTGGGCGAAAGCCGAACCACCCAGACGGAGGGCGTCGGAAGAGAAGTCGATATAATAGAGGAGGGTGTTCTTCTTGTTTTTCAGAACGGGGCTGACAGTGCGGCGCACGTCGCCGGTCTGCCCTGCGGCCGAGATGATGACGGTGCCGGGGGCAAACACCTTGTCGTCGCCATACTTCTGGGTCATCGACAGGGAGTCTTTTCCGGTCGGGATGTTTATGCCCAAAGCGCAGGCGAAGTCAGAGCAAGCCTCGACAGCCTTGTAGAGGGCAGCGTCCTCACCGGCGTTCTTGCAGGGCCACATCCAGTTGGCCGAGAGGGAAACACTCTTGAGCCCCTTCTCAAGCTGGGCACCGACGATGTTTGTAAGGGCCTCGGCGACAGCCATCACAGAGCCTTTCGCGGAATCGGCGAGGGCAACCTGGGGGGCATGGCCGATGGAGGTGGCGATACCTGACTTGCCGGTGTAGTCGAGGGCAACCACACCGCAGTCGCTCAAGGGCAGCTGCAGTTCGCCCTGACACTGCTGGCGGGCAACCTTTCCGGTAACCGAACGGTCTACCTTGTTGGTCAGCCAGTCTTTGCAGGCAACGGCCTCGAGCGACAGCACATCCTCGACATACTGGAGGAGGTTGGCCGCATCATATTCAGGTTCGCTGTAAACGAGGTCGACAGTGGTGTCGGTCATAACCGTCTTGGGGGAGTTGCCGAACATGTCGGCCATCTCCAGGTCGATAGGCTTGACACCCTTGCTGTCAGAGAAGACAAAACGGTCGTCGCCGGTGGTCTCGCCGACAACATACATCGGGGCGCGCTCACGCTGGGCCACACGCTCCACGTAGGGAATATCCTCGGCTTTGATTACCAAGCCCATACGCTCCTGGCTCTCGTTGCCGACAATCTCCTTGGCCGAGAGGGTCGGGTCACCCACGGGGAGGGCGTCGATGTCGATACGTCCGCCGGTAGCCTCAACAAGCTCGGAGAGGGCGTTGAGATGTCCTCCGGCACCGTGGTCGTGGATTGAAACCACAGGATTGGAATCGCTTTCGGCCAGGGCACGTATAACGTTGGCCACACGCTTCTGCATCTCGGGGTTGGCACGCTGCACGGCGTTGAGCTCGATCGAGTTGTCATACTGGCCGGTCTCGACGGATGAGACGGCACCACCGCCCATACCGATGCGGTAGTTGTCGCCACCCATCACGACCACCTTCTCTCCGGCCACGGGTGTGCCCTTGATGGCATCCTTCTTTGCGGCGAATCCGACACCTCCGGCAAGCATTATGACCTTGTCATAGGCATACTTGCGGTCATTCTCCTCATGCTCGAAAGTCAGCAGGGAGCCGCAGATGAGGGGCTGGCCGAACTTGTTGCCGAAGTCGGAAGCTCCGTTTGAAGCCTTGATGAGGATTTCGGCGGGAGTCTGGTAGAGCCATACGCGGGGATCCATCATCAGCTCCCAGCGGTGCTCGGGGCTGAGACGGGGGTATGAGGTCATGTAGACGGCCGTACCTGCGATGGGGAGGGAAGCCTTTCCTCCGCCGAGGCGGTCGCGGATTTCGCCTCCGGTGCCGGTGGCCGCTCCGTTGAAAGGCTCTACGGTGGTCGGGAAGTTGTGGGTCTCGGCCTTGAGGGAGATGACGGTCTTGACATCCTTCACCTCGAAGTAGTCGGGACGGTCGGGGTTGACGGGATAGAACTGGTCAACCTTGGGGCCCTCGAGGAAGGCCACATTGTCTTTGTAGGCCGACACCAGGCCGTTGGGATTCTCCTGCGAGGTCTTCTTGATGAGCTTGAAAAGCGACATCGGTTTCTCCTGGCCGTCAATCACGAATGTGCCGTTGAAAATCTTGTGACGGCAATGCTCGGAGTTGACCTGGGAAAAGCCGAACACCTCGGAGTCGGTCAGCGGACGGCCGAGCTTCTTCGAGAGAGATTCGAGATAGGCCTCCTCGTCAGGGCTCAGGGCGAGACCCTCGCGGAGGTTGTATTCGTGGATGTCATCGATTCTAACAATAGGGTCAGGCTCGCGGTTTACGGCGAACACCTTTGAGTTGAGACCGTCGTAGAGGCGCGAGAGCATGCGGTCGTAAACCGGCTCCTCCCCTTCGGCCACGCGCTCGAACTGCTCGATACGCGAGATGCCCGAAAGGCCCATGTTCTGGGTGATTTCCACGGCATTTGTGCTCCAGGGGGTGATCATCTCGCGGCGGGGGCCTACGAAACGGCCTTTAACTGAGGTGGCCGACAGGGCCTTAGCCCCGGAAAACGCCCACGCAAGTTTCTCTAATTCCGCCGGTGAGAGCTTGTGGTCGGTCTCGACGGCGAAGAAGGTAGTCTGACCCTTCTTGAAGAATTGAACCATATTTGTTTATTGTAGAATGTTTCTGAATGGTCTTAAAATTCGTAGTCCACGCATCCGCGCAGTTCTTTGTGGCCCGCAAGGAGGGAGGCGGCGGCGACATGGGCCGGATGCTTGGCGTAGACCTCCACGTCGGCCATTGTGGGGACAACGGCGGTCAGAACCACATCCCACTCTTCGGCGGGGTTCTGGTTGAGGCCCACTTCCATCGACTCCAGCACCTCTATCTCGGCCGGAAGGCGGAGCAACGCGTCGCGGAAGGCCGACGCCACTTCGAGTCTTTCCTCAGGCGTGCCGGAAAGTTTGAACATCACTATATGCTTTACCATATCGGGGTATGTTTGGTGGTTAAGGTGTTAAGTTGCGGGAATGGGAGCCTGTCACGCCTTTGCGTAGAGACGCTCACGCACGGCGGCCACCTTCTCGTCGGTGATGTAGTCGTCGTAGTCCATCATCTTGTCGATGATGCCGTTGGGAGTGAGCTCGATGATACGGTTGCAGACGGTCTGGATGAACTCGTGGTCGTGGCTCGACATCAGCACCACCCCCTTGAAGCCCTGGAGGGTGTTGTTGAACGCCTGGATTGACTCCAGGTCGAGGTGGTTGGTGGGGGAATCGAGCACCATGGTGTTGGCGTTGCGGAGCATCATCTTCGAAATCATGCAGCGCATCTTCTCACCTCCCGAGAGGACCGACGCCTTTTTCAGCACCTCCTCTCCGGAGAAGAGCATCTTGCCGAGGAATCCCTTGAGGTAGATTTCCGAGGAGTCGTCGGAGAACTGGCAGAGCCAGTCGACAAGGTTCATGTCGGTGTTGAAGAACTGCGAGTTGTCGAGCGGGAGATAGGCCGTGGTGATGGTCTGTCCCCAGTCATAGGTACCCTCGTCGGCCTTGCGGTTGCCCATTATGATTTCAAACAGGGCGGTCATGGCGCGGGGGTCGTGGCTGAGGAAGGCTACCTTGTCGCCCTTCTCTATCTGGAAGTTGACATCCTTGAACAGCACCTCGCCGTCGATGGAGGCTCCAAGACCGTGGACTTCAAGTATCTTGTTGCCGACCTCGCGCTCGGGGGTGAAGATGATTCCCGGATAACGGCGCGATGAGGGCTGGATTTCCTCGATGTTGAGTTTCTCGAGCATCTTCTTGCGCGAGGTGGTCTGCTTCGACTTAGCGACGTTTGCCGAGAAGCGCTGGATGAATTCCAGAAGCTCCTTGCGTTTCTCCTCGGCCTTCTTGTTCTGCTGCTGCTGCTGGCGCAGGGCGAGCTGTGAGGACTCATACCAGAATGAGTAGTTGCCGGCGAAGAGGGTCAGCTTGTTATAGTCGATGTCGAGGGTGTGGGTGCAGACCGAGTCGAGGAAGTGGCGGTCGTGGCTGACCACGAGCACCGTGTTCTCGAATTTCGAGAGGTAGTCTTCAAGCCAGGCCACGGTCTCGAGGTCGAGGTCGTTGGTAGGCTCGTCGAGCAGCAGGTTGTCGGGGTTGCCGAAGAGGGCCTTGGCCAGCAGCACGCGCACCTTCTCGTTACCCGAGAGGTCGCGCATCAGCATATAGTGGCGGTCTTCCTTGATTCCAAGGCCGCTGAGCAGGGCGGCTGCGTCGCTCTCGGCGTTCCAGCCCTCCAGCTCGGCGAATCTCTCCTCCAGCTCGGAGGCGCGTATTCCGTCGGCGTCGGAGAAGTCGGGCTTGGCGTAAAGCGCGTCTTTCTCCTGCATTATATCCCAGAGGACGGTGTGTCCCTGGAGGACGGTGTTCATCACCGTGCAGTCATCGAATTTGAAGTGATCCTGCTCCAGGACGCTCATACGCTCGCCGGGGCCCATCGACACGGTGCCGTGGGTCGGTGAAAGCTGGTCTGAGAGGATTCTCATAAGTGTGGACTTCCCCGCGCCGTTGGCACCGATGATGCCATAGCAGTTGCCGGGGGTGAATTTCAGGTTGACATCCTGAAACAAAACTCTTTTACCGAATTGTATGCCTAAATTGTTGACAGCTATCATTGAAATGGATGAAATATGGCCACAAAGTTACGAAAATTTCCCCGACCCGCCAAACGTTTGCACCTCATCAGGCGTCCCCTGCCGCCAAAAAACAGACGCCCCGTAACAAACGCGGCTCTTGGGAACAAAAGTACCCCGTCTCACGACGGGGTACCCTCACATTTAATCCTCGGTCCGGTCAGCCCGGAGGGGAACCCCCTCCTGACCTTCCGGCCGGAATTTACACACAATGAATAAAATGATCCGGCGCAATATCTGCGCCTATTGATTCCCTTACGATCAGTTATTCTCTTTAGTTGCCATTATCAACCGGCCGCGCGGCATCGCGGCGATGATAAATCATAGTGCAAAGTTACAACTTCCCGGGAGCTCTCCCGGCTCCCCTCCGCCGCTTCTTTGCCACACTTATGAGGCGAACCTCACAGCAAGCGGCTTTCGAGCACTGAAAAGGGTTATCATAATCAGTTTGCAACGCCGGGCGTCTGCGTCAGAAGTTGTAGCCGACCGATATGTTGAAGAGGTTGCGGCGGATGTTGCGGCGCAGGTCTACCTCATATGGGCCAGCCTGGATGACCGACGCGCTCTTCATCCGGGTGACTCCCACTGACCCGCCAAGGCTCATATAGTAGCGCTGGTAGGTCAGGCCGACACCGAAATTCCATTGAAGGTCGATGTGTTTGAACCCACCTGTGCCGAAGGCGTCGACCGATGTCGATTTGACCACCTCGTCGCCCGGAGTGATCACCTCATTCTGATGGTAACGGGCAACCAGGCCGAGATTGAGCTGGGGGCCGGTGAACACATGGACCGAAAGGTCGTCGGCGAAATCGAAGTGGTAACCGAAATTCATCGGAATGCGGAAACCGAAGTTGCGCAGCGTTCCGTCAACCTGATACAGCTTGTAGAATTCGCTGGAATTCCCTTCCGGATCGACTATGGTGTATTCGTAATTCTCAAGATGGACTGTGCCGAAGGTGTTGTAGAAGAGATACAACCCCGGCTCGAAATAGAAGTTTGCCAGGACAGGGATGTCATAGACCGCACCGATGCTGAAGCCGGGCTTGTTGCTGAACATCGCTCCGCCGTTGGCCGCCGACGAGACATCCAGGCCGGCGCGCACGCCAAAGAACGTGCGGTTCTCGGGGTTGTCGAACATATAACTCTGCGCGCCGGCGCCCATCACCGATGAGGCGGCGCCAACGAGCAATATGGCTAATGTTTTTTTCATATCAATCATAAGTAACTGTTCAAAATTATTTTATACTAACCGGTCATCTTATTTCAATGTTTTTTCGAGGAAAATCTTCTGAAAATTTTACTCGAACAAACATTAAAATAATTTCGACCAGTTACTTATCCTTTATCTTTTAAGGATTAGGGGTCAATAGTCGTAGAGCAGCTCCAGGTCGTCGAGACACATCACCGCGCCGTCGCCGCCGGTAAAATAGTCGCCGTATTTGCTTGAGGAGGCAACCACTATGAGATAGCGCGGACGGCGGTCGGTGGCCGTGTACTCAAGGTTGACCTCGAAGGGTATGTACTGCGGCACATCCTTGCCACACTGCATCTTGCCGTAGGCCACCACATAGGGGGCGTTCGGGTCGAACAGGTTCTGGTCTTTCGGATTGGTGCGACACTCGAATGGCTCGGGGGAGTCGATGAGGGCACACCACACGATGCAGGTGTCAGGTTCGCCAAGCAGGCTCTGGTATTCAGAGCTGGCCTTGTTGATGGGCGCGGTCTTGTAATTGAAATATCCGCGCAGGCGGGTGGGACGTTCGGTGAAATCACGGCCAAACTGCAGCACGCCGTTTGTGCCGTCGGTGCGGAGATAGGAGCCGATGAACACGCTGCCCGCCGCGATTTTGCCTATGATGCCGACGCCGACAAACTTGGTCTGGAGCATGGCGGCCTGTCCTGAGCCCGTGGAGGTGTCTGAGGTGGGGACGACATTGCTCTGGCCAAGGGTGGCGGCTCCCTTGTTGCCGGTATCCCAATAGGGGGTGGCGCCCTCTCCCCAGGGTTGCCATACGGCGCCGTTCTTCGACCATTCTGAGAGGGATGCGTTGGGCACCTGCACTATCGAGCCGGTTGTGAACCTGACCACGTCGCCATATTCATCGCCGCCGTAGGTGCGGGCCTCATACTCGGTCTGGGGGTCGAGGTTGACCAAACGGGCATAGAATGTGGAACCGGTGACGGTGACCCACTGGGAGGGGGCTTTTATCCATTCCTGGCTGCCATAGACGCGATACTCGACCCCGTTGTCGGCGCCGTCAAGCCCGGCTCCGTAGACCCAGGCGACATTTGTCCAGGCATCGGCCCGTATGGTCTGCACGTTTGAAGTCACCTCCTCGCCTATGATGGTCCAGACGCTTTCCTCGCCGTAGGCATTGACGGTGACATCCACAGGACGCGTGAGGTCAATCGTTTCCCCTTCGAGGGCTGGGGTGGCCAGGGAGTTGACAGGGCCGAGCTTCATTGTCAGCACCTTGACGCTCTTGAGGCCTCCGCCGGTCGATGACACGTTGACTTTGACCCGTCGGCCGCCGACGTCGATGATTGTGGCGCCGACCTGGTTCTCGACGGTGAAATACCGCTCTATGTTCTGCACCCCTTTTATCACCCAGTCGTAGTCCTGGTAAAGCGACAGGGTGCAGATGTAGTATTCCGACAGGTTTATAGGCTCGCTGAGGTTGCCGCCGGTCAAAGATGCTCCCTCCGTGATGGTGTATGATGTTATGCGGGCCGCTTTTATGTTTGTCTCCTCACCGAAGGTCAGGGTGACCATACGGTTGGCTGCATCTATCTCTGCCGGCTTGGCAAGGCCATCGGCTTCCATTGTCAGGAAGTCGGGCTGGATGCGGGGATAGGGGATGTCGTTGCGCAGACACCCCTGCAGCATCAACACGCCGAGGGCTGCCACCGCCATCGTCAGGCGGCGCAGCCGGGAATCGGTCTTTTCTGGCATTCTTTCCATAATCCTTTCAGTCAGATGAACACGGCCATGCCGAAGTTGATGTTGAAGATGTTGAACTTGAAGTTGGCCCCCGAAGTGAAGCGGGTGCCCTCCTCTACTCCGTTGGTCTGCTGCTTCTCCTGATGGACCTTGATGCCGAACACACCGAAGCTGACGTTGAAGCTGACGTAGTCCATTATGAAGACACACACGCCCGGCGAGAAGTTCAGGGCGGCTGTCATGGTGTTGGTGCGCGTGTCGCGCAGTTCCCCGCCGTAGTAGCGCTTGAACCTCGACGAGCCGGACCCGAACGAGAGGTCGACGTCGTTGAACACACCGAACCGTCGGTCACGCCCGAGGCCCACATAGTTGCGGTATGACACCGAAGTGGAATAACTCTGCTCGTAGTAGCTGACATCCTTGAGGCTGAAGTTCATGTCGTCGCTGAAATCCACCGATAGCCCGGGCAGGTCGAGGTTTCGGCGCACATACACGAATTTCATACCGATCGACTGGTTGTTGCGGAAGAAATAGGTGATGGAGGGCTGGAGGGAGTAGGCCTTGATGTTGAGGTCGAGGTCTTTGATGACCGAGAGTATCTGCACGTCGTCGGTCGAGAACTCCCCGTAGGAGGCCATCAGCCCGAATGACCACTGCCCCTTGGGGATGAAGAGGTAGTTGTGTAGCCCACGGTTGTAGCGGCCATAGTTTTTCTGAGGGAGGACAATCGAGACCGTGTCTCCCCCGACTATCACCGTCTCGTCTATCTCGTCGTTGGCGACGACGGTAGAGTCGATGGGAATCTTCTCACCTTTGGTCAACGACCCCAGAAGGGGTATCGCGTCGGAGAAGTCCCGCACCGCGCCCCAGGCGTCAGCGGCCATGGAGAGCACCGCGACAACCAGGCCAAATATCATCAGAAGGATTTTTCTTATCATGACTGTCTCGGTTTTACAGGTAGAAGGCCACTCCGAAGGTTATGGAGAAGAGGTTGATTTTGAAGTTGGCCTGTTTCGACTCGCGGGAGGCGAGATATATCTGGTCGGTCTTCGATGTCGTGTGGGAGTAGTTGAAGCCCAGCACGCCGACGTTCACCTCTATCGCCGAATAATTGTTGAGGAACATCACCATGCCCGGGGCAAGGCCGACGTTCATGTTCCAGCTCTTCTCGAATGTGCCCGTCAAGTCATTGCCACGGCCGTTTATCACCTTCGACTCCCCTCCGCCGAACTGGAGCTGCACCTCGTTGAAAAAGCCGAACCGGTGGCTCCGCCCAAGGCTTATGTAGTTGCGGAAGCATGCCATGGCCGAATAGTTCTGGGAAATCTGGTAGAGGTTGTCGACCGAGTAATCGGTCTCGGAGTCAATTACCACGCGGGCCTGGTCGAGGCGGGTACGAGTGCGTGTGTATGACATCTTGCCTCCCGCGCAAAGGTTGTCCTTGAAGCAGTACATCAGCATCGGGCTTACCTTGAAGGTATAGGCGTCACCCGACAGGTCTTCGATTATGAGAAACTGGTAGTTATCCTGGTTTGACTGCGAGAAGCTCACACTGACGCCTGTTATCCATTGCCCTTTGGGGATGAAGGATATCTGCTCCAGTCCGCGCTTGAACTCGACCTGCGCGCTTATTTCACCCGCAGCCGAGATGACAGCCAGTAAGATAACAGCCAATATCTTTTTTACCATTGTTTTCATCAATGCTCATTGAAACGTGACCTGCCAATAACAGGGAGGCATCGGCGCGTTTTTAACCTATTTTTATCACAATATGCTAAAAACCAACAATTTGCCTTTGTCGGAATTTTAACATCCCGACTCCACACGCAAAATTTTTGTAAAGTTACGTCTTTTTGGCGTAAGGGGAAAGCAATCATATGTTAAAGTTTTTAACATTCCCAAACCGCCCAACCCCCTGATATTTATGCCGGGATTGGGAAAGATTTTGTTAATTTTGCCACGGAATCAAGGTCGCGACCGCGACCTTTACAGTAATCCACAATGTTATATAAGGTATGAAAAAGATTGTATTTGCCCTTCTGGGCCTGGTGTTGTTCTCGGCTCCTGCCGTCAAGGCCGAACCTGACATCCGCGACCTGCTCGGCGGGCTCGCGGGCAACTCCTCCTCATCCGGCAACTCGTCGGGCAGCGCCCTCGGCGACGCCCTCGGAGGTCTCATCTCGGGGCTTCTCGGCGGCGGGGAGCTTTCGGAGGCCGACCTCGCAGGAGTGTACGCCTACAAAGAGCCGGCCGTAACGTTCAAGAGCGACAACCTCCTGCAGAAGGCCGGAGGCGCAGCCATGGCCGCCACCATCGTCAACAAGCTCTCCCCTTACTATGAAAAGGCCGGGCTCCAGAACCTCGTGGTGACGCTCACCCCCGAGAAGACTTTCGAGTTCTCTCTCGGCAAGGCCAAGCTCACCGGAACATTCCGGCGCGACTCGACACAGACGTCGTCAAACTGCTTCATCTTCAACTTCAAGGCCCTCGGCAAAATCAGCATCGGACAGATCACAGCCGATGTGCAGAAGTCCTCATCCGGCCTTATCCTGACTTTCGACGCCTCGAAGTTGCTCTCCCTGATGAACACCGTGGCGAAATTCACCGGAAAACAGACCCTGCAGGCGGCCGCAAGCTTCCTCAACAGCTATGACGGCCTCAACTGCGGCTTCTCCCTATCGAAGACAGCTTCTGTGGCTCCCGCCGCAGGCTCCTCATCCACGCCTGACAGCGAGGGCACCGACTCGACCGGCCAGGCCGGAGGACTCGGCTCACTGCTCGACAGGCTGAAAAACAGATAACACGACATGTCAAACGGATTGCAAGGCATAAGACACCGGTTTCTGGCGGCAAGGCTCGCCTACCTACGTTTCACCGCGCGTTTTGTGCCTGCAATCCGTCTTGGCACAGCCATACTGGGAGCGGCCACCTTCGCCGGCTCGCTGGTCTGCCTCGTCGCGATGACGGTCTACTTCGGCTTCGACCATACGGAGACCGATTTCCGCCGCCTGGCGGGGGTGTTGCGCGGATGCCAGATTCTCTTCATCGTCAATGTCCTCTACGGGCTGACTTTGTCGCTGCGGAGAACCTTGCGCGAGACAAAAATCATCAAATGGATTGTAGACCTCGGAGTGATTCTGACGCTGCTGCCGCTGGCCTACCCGCGCCCCGAACACCCCTGGTTTGAGATTCTCGACCACATCCTCTATTCCAACAAGTTCCTCTTCCCGGTGCTGGCGGCCTATTCGGTGGTCTCCCTCTCTTTCGGGATAACCAGGCTGCTCGGACGACGCACAAACCCATCCCTGATTCTTTCGGCAAGTTTCCTGCTGCTGATACTCGTGGGGTCGCTCCTGCTGATGATGCCCAGATGCACATACGGGGGAATAGGCTATGTCGACGCCCTGTTCGTCTCCACCTCGGCGGTCTGTATCACCGGCCTGACGTCGGTCGACGTGCCGGCAACATTCACCCCTGCCGGAATTCTCGTGCTGGCCATCCTCATACAGACCGGCGGACTCGGGGTGATGACCTTCACCAGCTTCTTCGCCCTCTTTTTCAGCGGCAACACGTCGATTTACAGCCAGCTGCTGGTGCGCGACATGGTCTACTCCAAGACTATGAGCGCGCTGTTGCCCACCCTGCTCTACATCCTGGCCTTCACCCTGGCTATCGAATTGGCCGGGGCGGCCGCCATCTTCCTCTCCATCCACGACACCCTCGGGATGACGCTCGAGGATGAACTCATATTCTCGGGATTCCACTCACTGTCGGCTTTCTGCAACGCCGGATTCTCAAACATCGAGGGAGGACTCTCCAACCCGCTGCTGCTCAATTCCAGCCAGTGGATATATGTGACAGTCACCATCCTCGTCACCGCCGGAGGCATCGGATTCCCGATTCTGGTGAATTTCCGCCAGGCGGCGGTGGCGAGACTCAAAAGGATATGGAGCTGGATTCGCCGCCGCCAAGCCACGCGAATGCCGACACACCTTTATGACCTCAACACCAAAATCGTCCTCGTCACCTCGGTGAGCCTCACTGTCATCTCCACGCTGCTGTTCCTGCTGTTTGAATATGACAACACCCTTGAGGGGATGCCGCTGGGCCACAAGATTATCCAGTCGTGGTTCAACTCATCAGTGCCCCGCTCCTCAGGCTTCTCCTCGGTCAATCCGGCGGCTTTCACAAACATCACGATACTGATGTTCCTGCTGCTAATGTGGATCGGAGGAGCCTCGCAGTCGACCGCCGGCGGCATAAAGGTCAACACCTTCGCCACGATGATACTCAACCTGAAAGCCATCATCCTCGGGCGCGAAAGAGTGACGGCGTATGACCGCACCATCGCGGTGCCGTCGCTCAGACGCGCCCACGCCGTGATAGGGCTGTCGATACTGTCGCTCGCTTTCTACGCCATAACGCTCGTGGGACTCGAACCGGAGCTTTCGCCGAAAGCACTTGCCTATGAGGCAGTGTCGGCCCTCTTCACCGTCGGCTCCTCACTCGGAGTCACCCCTGCCCTCTCCATACCCTCCAAAATACTGCTCTGCACGGCGATGTTCCTCGGCCGCGTCGGAATCATCTCACTGCTCGTGGGGGTTGTGGGCGTCCACAACGACCCGCCATTCCGCCTCCCGACAGACAACATAATAATCAACTGACAGCCACGCCTGCCACGCCCCTCCGGCGTCAGACCATCTGAAAACAAACAACAAAACCCGACACAACAATGCGTTACCTCATAATCGGACTCGGAATCTACGGCTCGAACCTCGCCCGCGACCTCACCGACATGGGCCACGAAGTAATCGGCGCCGACATCCGGGGCGCGAACGTCGAAGCCATAAAAGACTACATCTCGACCGCCTACATCCTCGACTCCACAGACGAGCCCTCCCTCGCCGCCCTCCCCCTGAAAAACGTAGACCTCGTGATAGTAGCCATCGGCGAGAACTTCGGAGCCAGCGTCAAGACCGTCGCCCTGCTCCGCAAAATCGGAGTCAGGAAAATATACGCGCGGGCCATCAACGAACTCCACCAGTCGATACTCGAAGGACTCAAAGTCGAACGCATCCTCACCCCCGAGCAACGCGCCGCCCACGACCTCGTCAACGAAATGGAACTGTCATCAAAAGTCGCCTCACTCCGCATCAGCCGCGACGCATTCGCCGTCAGGTTCCGCGCCCCCGCCATCTGCCACCATATGAGATACGCCGACATCACCGAAGACACCCTACACGGACTCCGCCTCATAGCAGCCGCCCGCCCGACCTCCGCCGACAACATCCTCGGCATCCCCCACACCATAAT
>CAMWVQ010000059.1 GCA_947177635.1 uncultured Porphyromonadaceae bacterium
GCCTCCCACAGGGGCGTTTACGGCGGGAGGTTCAGGCATATTTGAGTTTCTTGAGTTTGGGTCGGCCTGCGGGGAGTTGAGGTTGATAGTGTCCATGGTGGGGGGGTCGTTTTGTTTTATGATGCAAATTTACATCATAAGGAAGCCTGAGTCAAGATTTATTCGGCAATCTGTTTTAACCTGCGGGTTTTATGAGTGAACAGTCGGGATGTCGGTGTGAAAGACTGATACGTCATTTCCATTTCACGAGGGCCGCCTCCTGGATTTTCTCGGGAGCGATGAGCTGGGGATGCTGTTCCCCCTTGCTGCGGGTCACGACATCGTTGTAGCAGTATTTGAACAGCTCCTTGACCGTTATGCGCTTGTCGGCGTTGGCGTCTGATTTGCCCCGCAGCCCCTTTATGAGGCTCTGGGTGAAGAATCCGGCGCCGACATATACGTTCTCGTAGGAGTATTCCGACGGGCGGCATCCGGTCATGAAGGCTATGTTTTTCTTCCCCGACATGGCTGTGGCGTTGCCGACCCCCTCGACGGCCGAGCCGGAGTGGCACGCGTCGATGAAGCATACCACCATCGGCGACTTCGACGGGGCGAGCACCTTGACGATGTCGTCGTAGGTCACAAGGTCGTCATATGCGCAGATGACACCTTTCCCTCCGTGTCCGCTGAAATAGAAATATACGCGGTCTTTGTCCGTGGCGGCGTCAGCGAGTTTCTTGAGGCCGGCGAGGATGTTTGACTTCGTGGCGTATTTGGAGGTGAGCAGCGTGATGTCCTTCGAGTGGGAATCCATCAGGTTCTTGAACGCTTTGGCGTCCTTGGTGGTCTGGCTGAGGTCGTTGACACCCTCTATGCCCTGGCGGGAGACCCCCACGATGAGTACATAAGTGCGTGCCTGGAGCGAGATAGCCGAGATTATGAGTATGGCGGTGAGCGAGAGAATGAGTCGTTTCATTTCGTTGTATCTGTCGGTTTGTGATTGGTTTCTATGCCGGTGGGTGTGGAAGAGGAATCGCGGAGGCTTCCAAAGGGGGATTCGGAAGGGAGAGGCTTACCCCTTGGCTTTGCACATAGGACACGCCCGGTTGTAGATGGCCGCCTCGCTGATAGGTGAGAAGCATTTGGGGCAGAGCAACAGGGCTTTTTTCTTTTCAAGGACGGCCTTGAGACGCTTCTGGTCGGGCGACGGGAGCAGGGCGGTGACGGCTCCGGAGATTGCCGCCGGGGCGAACCCGGCCGGAGATTTCATGACGGCGGCATAAGCCAGCAATCCGAGCGTTACCACCCCGCTGGCGGCACGGATGGCTTTTATTTTCCTGGCTTTCTTCTCATTCTCTGCCTCCACACGCGACTGCTCCTGCTGAATCTCGCGCAGCTGGGCCTGTATGAGGTCAAACTCATATGAGTAGTCGTCGGGGGCGATTATCCGGTTGGCATAGAAGGTGAAACTGATGTGTCCTCCGCTGCCGAGACGTATCACGGAGTCGCGGTCGATCATCTTGGCCTCGGTGCGGCGGAAAGTACCGTTGCAGTCTTTGATGTATATGCCGTTGCCGCCGGGCCCGGTAAGGTTCTCGATGAACCAGTTGCCATCGTCGTCGACAGTGAAACGCGCGTGGTGGTGGCTCACCGCCTCGCAGGTTCCCGGAATGGTGAAAGGTTGCTGGCCCCCTCGGCCGATGATTATTTCGTATGGCATGGTGTGGGGAATGAAAAAGTCGGTTTACAGAGGTTTTGAGTCGTCGGCCTTGTTTTCAGTCGTTTGGCCGTGAGGAGAGGAGTAAGATGCGGCGATTTCATCCTTAAGAGCCTTGAGCAGAGGCTTTGAGACGGAAATCCCGAACATCGGACATGTGTAGTCGCCCAGGTAAAGCTTCTGTTTGGTCACAGATATGGTGATTATATACTGCTTGTTGACAATCAGGCTGCGTCCGAGGCGGAGAAAAGTGCCACGGTGGCCCGGAGGGGTGGCCGCACGTATCACGGTCTCGATTTTCGACAGTCCGAGGGTGAGCAGCTGCTTTTGTCCGCTCAGGTAAGTAAGCAGTGTGTAGTTTCCATTTGCCTGGAAGAATGCCACACGTTCAAGGTCGAGGATTATCAGCTCGTCACGCGAGTTGAGGCATATTTTCGCCATGGTTATAAGGATGAATAAGGTAAAGACGGTGTGGGGTATGCAGGTTTCAGGAACAGACCCCGCCAGGATTGATTATCACCACCAAAGTTACGAAAAATATTTATAATTCCCTAACCTGACGGGATTAAAAAAACGGGAGATGTGGATTTGGGAGATTTGGGAGATTTGGGAGATTATCGGGATTATTGGGAATAAGGGGACGGTGATGCAGCAGCAGCAGGGTAGAGGAAGCGACAGACAGCCCGAGGGGCTCCTGCGGGCTGCCTGTCGGGTATGTTATGAGCCTTTTTCGTCAGATGGTGCGTCCGGGATATGCCTGGATGGCATGGCGCAGGGTGTCGATGGCCTTGCGCAGCTCCTCCTTCTCAAGGACGTAAGCGATGCGCACTTCATCTTTCCCCATACCGGGGGTGGTGTAGAAGCCAGAGGCGGGAGCCATGAAGACGGTCTGCCCCTCATGCTCGAACTCCTCCAGGCACCAGGCGCAGAAGCGGTCGGCGTCGTCGACCGGCAGGCGGGCGACGGTGTAGAACGCTCCCATCGGAATCGGGGAGTAGCAGCCGGGAATCTTGTTGAGCTCGTCGATGAGGAACTTGCGCCGTTCGACATACTCGTTGTAGGTATCAAGCATGTACTCCTGTGGGGTGTCTATCGAGGCCTCCGCAACAAGCTGTCCCAGCAATGGGGGGCTGAGACGGGCCTGGCAGAATTTCATCACATTCTTTTTCAGCTCCTTGTGCTTTGTTATCAGCGCGCCAACACGGATGCCGCATTCGTTGTAGCGCTTCGATACGGAGTCGATGAGCACCACCTGCTCCTCTATCCCCGGCAAATGGAATGCCGAGATGTAAGGCGCGCCGGTGTAGCAGAACTCGCGGTAAACCTCGTCGGAGAAGAGAAAGAGGTCATGCTTCTTGACGATGTCGCGCAGCTGCAACATCTCCTTCATCGTGTAGAGATAGCCGGTCGGGTTGTTTGGATTGCATATGAGGATGCCCTTTGTGCGCGGGGTAATCAGCTCCTCGAACTTCTCCATCGGCGGCAGCGCGAATCCCTCGTCGATTGATGAGGGGAGGGTCACGATTTTCGCGCCCGCCGAGATGGCGAATGCCATGTAGTTGGCGTAGGCCGGCTCGGGGACTATGATTTCGTCGCCCGGGTCGAGACAGGCCATAAAGGCAAACAGCACGGCCTCGGAGCCTCCTGTCGTGACTATGATGTCGTCGACATCCACGTCGATATTGTAACGCTTGTAATACTCGCGCAGCTTCTCGCGCAACGAGAGCAATCCCTCCGATGGGCTGTATTCCAAGACCTTGCGGTCGATGTGCTTGAGGGCTTCCAGCCCTTCAGGAGGGGTCGGGATGTCGGGCTGGCCGATGTTCAGGCGGTAGACCTTCACGCCCCGGGCTATGGCCTTGTTGGCCAGGGGGACGAGACGGCGTATGGGGGATGCGGGCATTATGGTGCCGCGCTGTGATACTTCTGGCATTTCAGTTGGTTTAGTAGTGGAGCTGGGCCGACGGGTTTGTGTCGTTGCGCCACGGGGGTGTGCTCTGTCAACCCCGAACGCAGTGCAAAATTACGAAAAATCCAGTTAACGGCAAACAAAACTCCCGGGCCAGAATGTGGTGTGGCCCGGGAGTTTTATGTTGATAAACGTAGGTTTATGCTTCCTTATGGATTGATTACTGGAAGTAAACCTTGATTACGCGGTTGGAAGAGGTGTTGACGGTCAGGCCGCTCATAGCTTCGCCATGGTTGTCGGTCACTCCGGAGGTGTAGGTGAAGGTCTCGTTGCCGTTTGAAGAAACGAGGTTGGCTGAACGGAGGCCGAGCAGGTTCATCGCGCCGAGCAGACGGGTGTCGGGAAGATTGGCGGCGAATGCATCGAGACCTACATACCAGTTGAGGTCGATGTTGCAGTCGTTGGCGGTGTTGCCGTAGGCAGCTGTGAGGGCTGCGCCGTTGGCGTTCAGGCCGGTCAGGTTGTTGGAAGACCACTGGAAAGCGGCGGAGGCTGCTCCGGAGATTTCGCCGAGGTACAGCTGGTTGTAGTCGAAGTTGATTACGTTGGCAGAGGTGTTGTTGAGCAGCGACAGGGTGTTGTAGCCGATGGCGGTCTTGCTGTCGATGACGCCGTAAACGTTGCCCAAGGTGGCGTTGTTGTCAGGAGAGATGGTCACCTTGTTGATGCCGGCGGTAGCTCCTGTGGTGGGGCGGGTGATTGTCACGGTGTAACCTGACTTCGATACGTTTTCACCTTCGGTGAGGGTTGTCTCCTCGGCAGAAATCTGGCCATTGGAGTCGTAGGTGAAGCTGATGGCGCGTGAGGCTACGGTCTCGCCGTTTGAGTAATACTCGATGCGGCTTACAGTGCGGTTCTTGTTGATAGAGCCTGCGTTGGGGTTCGCGATAGGGGCGGCAGCCTGCTGCACGAGGGTGAATGCCACGGTCTTGCCATTGCATGACACCTCGATGGTGGCGGCGCGGTCTTTGCCGGTGGTGTTGGCTGTAAGGTATGTGCCGAGCATCTGGCAACCCTCTTCGCCGGAGTTGGTGAAGAAGCTTACCCAGTCTGCGGTCTGGCTGGGGTCTGCAAAATCCTTGGCTGCGATCTGCCAGTTGGATGATGCGTCAAAGTTCACGTTGAATGCCGGGGAGCCTGCTACGCCAGCCTCTCCGGTAGCAGTGGGAGCCGCTACGACAACGGGCGACTGGCTACCTGTGAAGTAGACATCGTCCATATAGTCCTTTCCTTCATCTGAGCAAGATGTTGCAAATACACCTACCGCGGCGGAAATGGCCATGAGCCGCGCGAATTTGTAATAGCACTTTTTCATACACTTATTATTTGTTCTGATTAATATGTTTTGTTATCGTGTCGTGAAAGTCCTGAAAGCTGCGCGTTCCCGAGCCATCGCGGGATTGCGGTCCTTGCAGCGGGGTTCACGGCAGATGTGATAAATGGCGCAGTCTCACAAAGAAACCATTACCACTCCGCAAAGATATGTAATAGTTACAAATTTTCCAAAAAAATCCAAAACAAATACGCGAAAATTAATATGAGGTAGGTTGAGATTTTGTTGCAGGAGGGAAATGGGAAGTGGGGAAGGATGGGAAACCCCGGTTGCCATTGTGCCGACTTTTGTCGGGGGAGAGGGCAACCGGAGCTTTCAGGGGAGCTGGGGTGGAGGGCTATTCGGCGAGGGGGTTCCAGCCTTGGGCCTTGATGGGGATTTCGGCTCCGTCGCGGGTGATGAGGGCGGCTCCGAGCGAGGGCTTGGTGATGTGGCCGATGACTTTGACGCCGGGGATTTTCTTGATTTCCTCGTGGGCGTGGAGGGGGATGGTGAAGAGCAGCTCGTAGTCCTCGCCGCCGTTCATAGCGGCGGTGACGAGGTTCATGTTCAGTTCCTCGGCCATCAGGGCTGTCTGGTAGTCGATGGGGATGCGGTCTTCGTAGACGCGGCATCCGACATCTGAGGCTTTGCAGATATGGAGGAGCTCGGATGAAAGGCCGTCGGAGACATCCATCATCGAGGTGGGGATGATGCCGTGTTTGGCGAGGTTCTCTATCACGTCGCGGCGTGCCTCGGGTTTGAGCTGGCGCTCGATGAGGTATTCTTTCCCCCCGAACTGCGGCACGAAGTCTTTCTGGCCGGCGGAGGCTACTTTCTCCCTTTCAAGCAGCTGCAGACCCATATAGGCGGCTCCCAGGTCGCCGGAGACGCAGATGAGGTCGGTGTCTTTGGCTCCGGAGCGGTAGACGATGCGGTCGCGGGGGGCGTCGCCGATGGCGGTGATGGAGATGACCAGGCCGGAGCGGGAGGAGGTGGTGTCTCCGCCGACGAGGTCGACGCCGTAGATGTCGCAGGCCAGCCGGATGCCGGCGTAAAGTTCCTCCATATGCTCGACGGTGAAGCGGCGCGAGATGGCCAGCGAGACTGTGATCTGGCGGGGATGGCCGTTCATGGCGTAGATGTCTGAGAAGTTGACCACGGCGGCTTTGTAACCGAGGTGTTTGAGCGGCACATATGTGAGGTCGAAGTGGATGCCCTCGACAAGGAGGTCGGTGGAGACCAGCACGTCGGTGTCGGGGTATTGCATGACGGCGCAGTCGTCTCCGACTCCTTTGAGCGAGGAGCTGTTGCGCAGGGGGAAGTCGCTGGTGAGGCGGTCGATGAGGCCGAACTCGCCGAGAGAGGATATTTCGGTGGCTTTTTCGTCCATTGTTTTCGGGTTTGGGGATTGGGCTGTTGTTGTTTGCGAAATCTCACGCAGACTCCCCGCGAATGCGCGGACTCTGCGTGAGACTTATGCTGTCGGACGTTGGCGGTGCGCCGGGTCTCAGAGGCGGGCGATGAGCTCCTGGACGAGCATCTTGGTGACAGGTTCGGCGGTGATGGCTGCCTGCTGCACCTCTTCGTGAGTGGGCACCTGGGTGATGTCCTTGCCGCCGAGGTCGGTGATGACCGAGAGGCCGAAGACCTCCATACCGCCGTGGTTGGCCACGATGACTTCGGGGACGGTCGACATGCCTACGGCGTCGCCGCCGATGATGCGGAAGTATTCATATTCTGCGGGGGTCTCGAAGGTGGGGCCGGTGGTGCCGACGTAGACGCCGTGCATGAGGCGGATGTCCTTCTCCCGGGCGATGGTGTCGGCGATGGCCACGAGGCGTTTGGAGTAGGCTTCGGTCATGGCGGGGAAGCGTGTGCCAAGCTCGTTGTAGTTCTTTCCGCGGAGAGGATTCTCGGGGAAGAGGTTGATGTGGTCTGTGATGACCATCACGTCGCCGACAAGGAACTCCTTGTTCATGCCGCCGGCGGCGTTGGAAACAATCAGGGTCTCCACGCCGAGGGCTCGCATCACGCGGACGGGGAAGGTGACGGTCTTCATGTCGTAACCTTCGTAATAGTGGAAACGTCCCTGCATTGCCATCACGCGTTTTCCGGCGAGGTTTCCGAAGATGAAGTTGCCGCTGTGGCCTTCGACGGTAGAGACGGGGAAGTTGGGAATCTCGGAGTAGGGAATCACGGTCTTCTCCTCGATGAGGTCGGCGATGGGGCCGAGGCCGGTGCCGAGGATGATGGCGATTTTGGGCATGTCGCTCACTTTGGAGCGGAGGAATTCAGCAGTCTGGTTGATTTTTTCTAACATGGGATGTAAGATTAACCGGTAATTGTGATGTCTCGCGCCGGTTTGGTTTATTGAGATGCGAGACTTATGTTGAAACGCCGGGAGCGGCGGGTTGGTTCGGACGGTCGATGACCGTTGCGCCGTTGCGCCTGTCTGCCTGCGGTCTGTCTTTATCGTGTCATTTTATCGAGTTTAGCAACAGCTTCTGCAACTCGTCGTCGAATGTGTCTACGTTGTGGGGGTCGAATTTGACTTTGACGGGGAGGTAATACGCGCAGTCTTTCAGTTCCTGGGGGAAGTAGGGGTTGTTGATGAGGCGCACGGCGTCTTTCTCGGTGGTTATCAGCAACTTCCTCTCCCCTTCAAGCT
The DNA here is from genome assembly GCA_947177635.1 of uncultured Porphyromonadaceae bacterium. GTDB lineage: Bacteria > Bacteroidota > Bacteroidia > Bacteroidales > Muribaculaceae > UBA7173. The sequence continues at coordinate 7,649 of CAMWVQ010000059.1, forward strand.
CGTTGAAGCGTCGCAGGAGGCTTTCGAGGTCGCGGCGGGTGAAGTTGTGGTGGTCGGGATATTGCTTCACTTTCACCTTGGCGTGGAATCCTCTGAGATAGCGCACGAAAGGTTTCGGGTTGGCTATCCCCGAGATGGCCAGTATTGAGTCGGCCTCGGTCAGCCAGCTGAGGTAGGGGGGCTGCAGGGCCTCGTCGGGGAAGAGGGGCTGCAGGGGGGAGTATTCGACCGAGGAGAAGAACAGTCCCTGGTAGGGGAAGAGCTTCAGGCTGTTCTTGAATATGCGGTATTCTATCGCCTTGAGGCGCTCGGGGCATTTGGTGACCACCACCATGTCGGCCCGGTAGATTGCTCCCATCGGCTCGCGCAGACGTCCGTAGGGGAGGAGGGAGTCTGAGAAGACGGGTGAGTTGAAGTCGGTGAGGACTATCGACACCGTGGGCTTGACATAACGGTGCTGGAACGCGTCATCAAGCACTATCAGGTTGATTTTCGGGTCGATGCGCAACAACTCCTCGATGCCGGAGCAGCGGTCTTCGCATACGGCCACTGAGATGTCGCGTCCGAACTTCTGGTAAATCTGGTATGGCTCGTCGCCGATGTCGAGGGGGGTGGAACGGCGGGTGGCCAGCACGAAGCCTTTGGTCTTGCGCTTGTAGCCGCGCGAGAGCATGCCTATGCGGTATTTGAATTTCAGCAGGTCGAGGATGTATTCTACATGTGGGGTCTTCCCGGTGCCCCCGACTGCGAGGTTGCCCACAACCACCACCGGCACGTCGAAGACGCGCTGTTTGAGGATGCGCCACTTGAACATGAGGTTGCGTATCCCTACCCCCACGCCGTAGAGCTTCGACGCGGGGAGCAGAAGGAGGTTGGATATGAGCTTGTTTTTTGTCACTGCAGGGTTATGGGCATCATCCGGGCCTGTACCGGCTCAAGGTTCTCGAGGCGTTTCAGCTCCATGTATACGGGGTAATATGACCCTAATTCTTCGCGCAACGCGTTGGCTTTCACCTGCATCGGCATTTCGGCGAGGACGTCCCAGAATGATTTCTCGACTTCGGGATAGTTGACCACCTGGTATTTGCGGTAGTTCATCTTCTTGGCCAGGGCCTCGATTGTGGCCTCAAGGCCTCCGAGCTCATCCACGAGGCCGAGTTTCTTGGCGGTCATGCCGTCCCATACGCGGCCTTCGCCGACAGCCTTGATGGAGTCCTGGGGGATATGGCGTCCTTCGGCGCAACGTGAGGTGAACAGCTCGTAGCCCCGGTTGATGGCTCCCTGCATGCGGCGGGCCTGGAAGGGGGTGGCGGGCTCGATGAGTGAGGGGAAGGTGGTGTTGGCGTTGGTCGATACGATGCCGAAGTTCACGCCGAGTTTGTCGGTGATGAGCTGTTTTGCGCAGGGGAGCATTCCGAAGATGCCGATCGAGCCGGTGAGGGTGCGCGACTCGGCGTAGATTTTCTCGGCTCCGCAGGAGATGTAATATCCTCCGGAGGCGGCGTAGTCGCCCATCGAGACGTAGAAGGTCTTGCCTTTCGATTTGAAGACCTCGAGGGCGTGCCATATCTGCTCGGAGGCGTAGGCCGAGCCTCCCCCTGAGTTGACGCGGAGCACCAGGGCCTGGATGTCGTCGTCCTCGGCGAGCTTGAGGATGTCGGGGACAACCTGGCTGGCGGATATGCCGCCATTGCCGTTGTCGGTGATGTCGCCGCAGGCGTAGTAGACGGCTATCTTGTTTTTCTCTTTCTTCTCGTGGGGGGCCTCGGAAGAGGCGTTGTAGACGGCATAGTCGACAAGGCGGAGGTCTTTACCTTTCCTTACGTTGGTGAGGCCTTTGAGCTCCTCCTCTACTTCGTCGGCATACTTGAGGGCGTCGACAACCTTCATGTCGACGAGCTGCCGGGGGCTGTCGAAGACCACCAGGGAGTCTGCCCACTGGTTGACGGTCTCGACCTTGACGCCTCGGTTCTTGGCTATCTGCGAGGCGACTCCGTTCCATATGTTGTTGAGGAAGAACTGGTTCATCTCGCGGCTGGCGTCGCTCATGTTTTCAAGTATGTATGGCTCGACGGCGCTTTTGTATGTGCCGACCTTGAAGACCTGCATCTCCACCCCGACTTTGTCGAGGAGCCCTTTGAAGAAGGGGATGACGGTCGAGGCGCCTCTGACATCCACCGCCCCGGCGGGGTTGAGGTAGAGGTAATCGGCGCAGGAGGCCATGTAGTAGTCCCCCTGGGCATAGCTGTCGGCGTATGACATTATCCATTTGCCTGACTCCTGGAAGTCGGCGAGCGCGCGGGCTATGGCCTCTCGGGTTGCGGATCCGGCCTGCGAGCCGTCGCATTTGAGGTAGATTCCCTCGATGCGGTCATCCTCTTTGGCGGCGCGGATGGCGCGGAGGATGTTCTGTAGGGTCTGCGCGTCGGGGGTGTTGTTGATGACGGCTTCGAAGTTGCGTGGGGCGGGACGTTCCTCAATCTGGGAATCGAAGCAAATCAGAAGCACGGACTCATCTTCCACCGAGGGGGTGCCTGACTGGGAGCTTACCAGCGCCGAGGCGGCTGTGCCTATAATGACGGCGAAACCGACAACGACCAAGAGCATTATCGAAATCCAGAAGCCGGCAATCGCGCCGAGCATCGATATGAAAAAGTTTTTAAGCATAAGCAGTTGCTGAAATCATACAGTCAGGAGAAGCCATCAGGGGGGTGGGAGATGACTTCTTGTCGCAGTCTCCGTTTCATACGGAAAACTGCTGCAAAAATAACGCAAAACTCTGTGATTCCCAAATAATGGCTGAAAATTTCTTAAAATTTTCTCTGTGGTGTGTGGCGCGACGGTGGGATGAGTGACGGCGGGGTGGTGGAGCGGGTTAGCGTCCGGGGAGCGTCGGGGTATGACGCCGCGCCGCGCGGCATCCGTAGAAATGGGGCTGTATCGCTAAATGTCAGCTCTTTATGCGGAATGCCTCGCGGCGCGTCGACTGTGGGGTGGTTGTTATTTGCCCTGTGCCGGCAGTAGTTTTACCAGCAACGGGAGGGTCGGGGTGTGGTCTTCCTTGAGGATTTCCTGGGCTTTGGCCTTGTCTGCTTTGAGTCCGCCGAGGCCATCCTCATAGCATGCGGCCAGGTGCTTGGCCGCGCTTTCGGTGATGAGGGGGCCTGCGGTCAGGTAGCATTTTACAGCTTTGGCGTAATCCTGCTTGACACCGCGTCCTTCGTAGAGCATGTCGCCGAGGTATGACTGGGCGTGGGCGTTGCCTCCTTTGGCGGCCTGGGTGAGCAGGTCGGTGGCTTTGCCGGAATCTTTGGTTACCCCCAGGCCTGTCTCATACATGGCGCCGAGGATGTATTTGGCGGTCACGTTGCCCTGGGAGGATGCTTTTTCAAGGAGTTTGGCGCCCTTTTTGAGGTCGCGTTTGGCGTAATCCTTGTTGCAGAGGATTATCCCTTCAAGGGTGGTGCCTGTGGCCGCGATGGCTGCTGTTTTGGATTTCTGAAGATCTTTAGCCTTTTTCAGGGCCACGTCGAATTTGTCTGACGCTATCGCTTCCTTGGCCTGGAGGAATGTGAGGTAGGGGGAGGCGGCGAGGTCGCCGTCGGGGTTGACGGCTTTGGCGAATGCCTTGCCGTGGTGTTCGGCCACGGCTTTGCCGAACCATAGGGTGGCCTGCTCGTAGTCAAGCGGGGTGCCGTCGCCTTCGACTTCTTTCATCGCTACCTGGTACATGGCGTTGGAATTGCCGTTGCGTGCGGCCTTGAGCATCCAGGAGTAGCCGGTCTCGGGTGACTTGCGCACGCCGTTGGCGTCGTAGTAGGCGCGCCCGAGGTATAGCTGGGCGTTGGCGAAGTCGGCGTCGGCGGCTTTCTGCATGTATATCATCCCTTGGGTGGGGTCTTTCGAGACCCCTTTGCCCTCGGCGAGGAGCTTGCCGTAGTAGAATGTCGAGGGGATGTCTCCTTTGTCAGCTGCTTTCTTGAAGTATGTGGCTGCTTCCGAGTCCTGTTTGTTGTTCAGAAGCAGCAGGGCGAGTTCGCGGTCGGCGTCGACCGAGCCCTTTTTTGATGCTTTCTCGTAGTAGGCCGCGGCTTTGTGGAGGTCTTTCTTGACGCCGATGCCTTGCTGGTAGCAGCGGGCCACATAGACGAGCGAGAAGAGGTTGCCTTTGTCGGCCGACTCGATGAGGCTTTTCATCAGCTCCTTGTTGCCTTCGCGGAGGGAACGGGTGTAGAGGCCTGCGGCCCTTATGGAATCGCGTTCCACGCCGCGTCCTCCCTGGTAGCAGAGGCCGAGGAATCCGACGGCCTTTTTGTTGCCGGTCTTGGCGGCTTTGGCCCACCACTGGGCGGCGGCGTCATAGTCCTGGTCGACGTGGCGCCCCTGGTAGAACCATCCTCCGACGGTCACCTGTGCGTCGGGATTGCCTGCCTGGGCTTGCTTGTAGATGTTTTTGATAGAGTCGGTGGCTTCGGTGATGGTCTGCCTGGCCGAGATTGTGGCCGGAGCGGCGATGGCTGCGGTTGCCAGCAGCAGGGCCATTATGCTTTTTTTCATTGTCGGTCTGGTTTGCTTGGATTGGTCTGGGAAAGAGAGGGAAGGAGGATTTGACGGTTGCTCAGAGGATGTCGATGATGTCGTCTGAGGAGTCGGTGTCGTCGAAGGCGAGGTCTTCGTCTGTGATTTCCGGGATGTATGTCTCGTCGATGTATGTCTCGTCGGCGAGCAGTACCTCGGGAAGTTCCTCGGTGTAGATATAAGGTTCGTCATCTTCGGCATAGATGATTTCGGCGGGATCTGTTTCAAAAATCTCCGGGAGATCTTCGTTGTTGGTTATGCTGACGATTTCGCCCGAGTCGTCAAGCTCGAGTCTGATGTCCTCGACATTGAAATCCTCCTCGTCGGTGTTCTGGGTGTTTTCCTCGATGTCCTCCTCGGGGACGACGGGAGTGTGGTGTTGTGATGGAGCGGGGGTGTTGAGGGCTTCTGCGGCTTGGGCGGCCTGGTCAAGCATCACGTTGCCGCCATCTATGATGTCGGGGTTGATTTCCGCTCCTTCTGCGATGAAGGTCACGGCGGCTCCGCCTATCGCTCCGGCGGCTACCTTGGCCGCGTTGGCTGCGTTGCCTCTGTTTTTGGTTTCTTTGGGTTGGGGGATCTGCTCCTGGCCTGCGGTCTGGGGAGTCGGGTTGAAGTCGGGGTTGTTGGCAGTTTCCATATGTGTGGTTGTTTGAGGTTTTGTATTGGTTGAAGCTTAGCGTGTTGCGTGGGCTCCGTGGTTGTTTCTGTTGCAAAGTTAAGCAACTTGGGCGCTAATGTCAAGGTTTTTGGAGTTTCCTGTCTGAAAACGCGGGTGAATTTGATGAATAATGGCGATTTTCAGGTGATGGGAGGGGGGCGTTGGAGTTGTGGGAATGATGGGAATAATGGGAGTTGTGGGAATAGTGGGAATAATGGGAATAGTGGGAATAATGGGAGGGTATTACGGAGGAGTAGGTAGGTAGGTAGGTTGGTTGGTTGGTTGGTTGGTTGGTTGGTTGGTTGGGGCGGGGGATAAACGTAAACAGCCTGTCGCGTGGTGGCGACAGGCTGTTTGCGGGGAGATGCCCCGGGGCTTCCGTGAGGCTTTGGGCCTTCGGCGGAAGTGTTATTTGAGGATGCCCTGTACTGCGTCGTTGGGGACCATCTGCTCCTGGAAGGTGTATGCGCCGGTTTTGGGCGACTTCACCATCTTGATGACCTTGGAGTAGGTACGGCCTTCGCCTTTCTGCAGCGATGCAACGGTTTTCTTTGCCATATCTGGTTGTGATTAAGGATGTTAGATTTTATTTGATTTCCTTGTGAACGGTGACGCGCTTGAGGATGGGGTTGTATTTCTTCAGCTCAAGACGCTCGGTAGTGTTCTTGCGGTTCTTGGTGGTGATGTAGCGGGAAGTGCCGGGCATTCCGCTGGCCTTATGTTCGGTGCATTCGAGGATTACCTGCACGCGATTGCCTTTAGCTTTCTTTGCCATTGTAGTTTAGAGGTCTAATGTTTTGATGTCAGTTAAATAACCCTTTTCGTTTGCCTGCTTGAGGGCAGCGTCGAGGCCCATCTTGTTGATGGTGCGGAGGCCGGCGGCAGAGACGGTCAGGAGAATCCAAGTGTCTTGTTCTACCCAGTAGAACTTGCGGTTGAAAAGGTTCACATTGAAGCGACGCTTGGTGTGGCGCTTCGAGTGCGATACGTTATTACCTGTAATCGCTTTTTTGCCTGTAATCTGACAAATCTTTGACATGGCTGTTTATTGTGATTTCTTTGATTAATACGTAGTTGCGTGGCCGCCATCTCAATTCTCATATCACCCGGAGCTGCATCTTTCTCCCGGCTTTCAAGGAGGAGCCACAAAACAGAGTGCAAAGTAAGTGATTTTTTTCGGGATGGGCAAATTTTTCGGCAAAAAAGTTGCCGAACTTGTTTGTTTTGACCTGTTTGCGGGATGGATGGCAGGGGGGAGGGAACCGCGCGGCTTGTCACCCCCTCGCTTCGCTCGGGCACCAGACCGCCTGGCGGCATGGAGGAATTCGGGGAGGAGAAGGGGAGGAAAGAGGGGAGGCAGGAAGATAGGGAAGAGAGGGAGGAAGGGAGGG
>CAMWVQ010000060.1 GCA_947177635.1 uncultured Porphyromonadaceae bacterium
TAAAAAAGAGGCAAGGGAAATCTCGCGACTTTCCTTGCCCAGCATACGTAGTAATATTACCAGTCAATTATATGTGTAAATAAGCAATGGATATGCTAATATTACTTCGCAATGTTCAATCATTCGCTAATGCTATGTCACAAATTAGATGCTCAATAACTGTATTCCATCATCTTCAGTACGGACATCGAAGCCATCCCGCCATCCCGCAGCCAAAAGGCGCGGAGAAACGGGGCTGCAATCCTGTCTGAGGCACCGCCAAGCGCCCGATCCAAAGATTGAAATCCACATGTCTCTCCCGCGCCCAATAGGCAGAACATTATAATTCTTGAATGGTTGCGAGACTCTCTGATTCCTTGGATGATAGGGAAAAGATTGGCGGATTTCCAGACAGGGGAAAAGGAGCTGGCGTCGGATTGCAAATTCAATGTCCTTCTGGGAGCAAAGATACAAACAATTTTGTCTATCTCCAAATTTTAAAACAAAAAATACAACAAAAAACATATACCGTCCCCGAAAAGATTCCACAAACTGATTTTCAGCATATTGCAAATAGGTTTCAATCAAAGTAACAATTTATCCTACTCCCCGCCGCAAAACTGACGTAACTTTGCAATGTCTCCGACAAATGACTTTTCTTTCATTTTTATAAAACCTATTGTTTGTATAATTTATTATGAAAAAGAACACGAAACCATCCGCCGTCGACAATCAGGTGACGGCTCCGGCCACAGCTCCCGACACGTCGCCGGTCTCCCCCTCCCCTGCCCCGCAGCCTGAACCTGAGACCGCCGCGGAGTCACCGGTCACAGAGAATCACGGGGAGGAAACATCCCCTCCCGCGCAAGCGGCTGATGGGAAAGGGGCCGCCATCTCCTCCACGGCTGTGGCCGACGACTTCGAGGCGCGGCTCGCCGAGGCTGAAAACAGGGGATACATGCGTGGACGCAACGAGCGCATCGCCGAACTGATGCGCGAACCCGCCCTCTTCGAGCGCCAGGCCGCCCCCTCATCTCCCGCCGGACAATCAGCGGCGTCGCTCTGCCAGGGAGGGGACTCCGCGCCCGACTCCCAGCCGATGATTCTCAACAATCCACGTGTCTCGATATGGGACCGCTGAACCTCCTCTCCGCAACCAATCTTGTTTATCCGATTCTTAAACCTGAAAAAACAGTATTATGAAAACAGACAAATTTTTCGGTATCATCAAAACCGTCAGCCTCATCGGCGACGCAGTGGCAATCGCGGCGACAGCCGTAGTGAACGCCGTGAAGGCGGTGGTGGAGGGGGTCAAGAGCCTCATCCCCAAGTCAGAGGGGAAGGACTCAGGGGAGGATGGCCCCTCCTCGGGAGAGGGTGACGGGCTGATGCCGATGCTGATGCTGGCCCTGGGGGGTGTTGCCGCCGCCTGTCTCCTCTGGGGGGCACCCGACGGGGTGGCGATGGCCTTCGCCGTGGTGGCCGGTGTGGCCGGAAAGGGGGCGCATGTGACCGACACCCCTCTGACAACCAAGCTCACCGAGAGCGTCTCCCCCGGACTGCTGCGCAATGAAATCGACGACCGCATCGTGAAAATCCGCCCGATGTCGACACCCCTCGACCAGATTTCGCGTTACGGCGGCGCTCGCCTCTGCGGCTCGATGAAGGTTGATTACTACTCTGTCGACACCCGCCCCGGGGAGGATGAGGTTAAGGAAGCCTATGACCCGGGGCGCACCCCGGTTGCGGGCATCGCCGAAATCAAGGTGAAGACCCCGGCGGTCTTCGACCCGTCGGCAACGCTGCTCGTCCCCGGCGTGGCAGCCTCCAAAGGTGGCTCGCTGGTGCTGTATGTGGTCAGCCGCGACACAACCTCGGTGAAAGTGCTGGCGGTGAACAACACCCTCGAAGGGACTGACGAGAGCTGTGTGCCCGCGCTCCCCGCCGGCACCAAGCTTGTCAGGATGGGACGCGCGGCGGCCGAACTCGACGTGATGACGGCCCAGTTCGAGGCCCTTCCCAAGAAGGAGACCAACTTCTGCCAGATTTTCAAGGCCCAGGTAGAGCAGTCAACATTCATGAAGATAGCCAACAAGGAGGTCGGCTGGAGCTTCTCAGACCAGGAGGAGGCGGCCATCATCGACATGAGGATGGGGATGGAGAAGAATTTCCTCTTCGGCCACAAGACCGTCATCACCGACCCCGAGAAGAATGAGGAGATTCTCCTCACCGGGGGGATATGGAACCAGACCGACAACACCTTCGAGTATGACACCCTCGACAGCGAGGCGTCGCTCATCGAGCTGTGCAAACGGGCCTTCACCAACAACGCCGGCTCCTCGCGCAAGGTGCTCGTCGGAGGCACCGGGCTTATCGAGCAGCTCCACAAGATAGAGCATTCCCGCTTCCTGTCGGCCGACCAGACCACCACCAAGTGGGGTCTCGACTTCACCGAAATCCACTCCAAGTTCGGCACCCTGTATGTGCTTCTCTCCGAAGTGTTCGACCAGTGCGGCATGCCCGACGGCGGCATGGTGATAGACCCCGAATACATCACCAAATACAGCCACGTCCCCTTCCGCACCGAACGCCTCAACCTCCGGTCGGCTGGTGTGCGCAACACCGACGCCATCGTCATCACCGAGGCCTCCTGCCTGGTGCTGCGCTATCCCGGCAGCCACCTGAGAATCATCCGCAATTCCTGACCACAAGCAGACACAGACATCCATGTTGCTCAACGAAGATGAAATGACGCGTCTGTGGCTCCTCCGCAAGGGCTACGAGCCCTTGCGGAGCGACTGCCGGATAGAACGCAGCGACGGGGCCGACCTCAGGGCCCTCGCCCTTGGGGAATGCCGACTGTGGATGGAAAGACTTCTCGCCCGGGGAGACCCCTCCTTGCTGGTGGCGCACGACCTGGCCAAGGAATCGCCCCCGGTGGTTAGCATCACCACGGTGCCGTCGCTGATGGTCACCCTCCCGCCCGACTGCGTGCGTCCCCTCGCCGTGAAGCTCAAAAGCTGGCTCTCCCCTGCCAGGATTCTGCACTGCGGAGACCCCGCCGCCAAGGCGCAATATGCCCCCTACGGCGCGGGGGGAATAGCCTCACCCGTGGCCGTCGCCCAACCCGACAACCGCCTGGAGCTGTTCAGCCCCGCCTATGACGACAACGACACCATCGAATACCTTCTCTGCGCCATGCGCCTGCGCGACTCCGACGGCAACCCGCTCTATGAGTTCAATCCCCTCGCCCTCGACACCCTCTGACCCGACAAACACAACACTATGAATGACAACGAATCCACCCGCACCAGGCTGATACTGGAGGCTGCCCACTCCGCCTGGGAGCGCATGGCCCCTTTGCGCTCGCGACGCAGCCGATATTGCCGATTCACATACGGCGACCAGTGGGGCGACCTCACCCGCGACCGCCTCAACCGCCCCCTGACCGAGGAGGAAGACGCCCTCCGCTCGGGCTGCAAGCCTCTGACCAACAACCTCATCCGCCGTATGGTAAAGGCGGTGGTCGGGCGGTTCAGGATGGAACGCGCCGAAAACCCGGCCTCGACCCGCGAAGCCGACCCCGACGGCCTCAACCACCTCGACGAGCTTGACGCCCGCACCCTTGAGGAGTTCCTGATTTCAGGAATGGCCATCCACCGTGTGAGACGCGAGCGCCGCCCCTCCGGGCAGGGGGTATGGGCAGACAACATCCCGCCCGACCGTTTCTTCGTCAACGCCTTCAGCGACTCCAGGGGATGCGACATTGAGCTTGCCGGATCGCTCCACGACATGTCGCTGGCCGAGGTGCTGATGCGGTTCGCCGGAGGCTCTCCCTCCCGGGCGGCCGCCATAAAGAAGCTATACGGAGCCGTCTCGCAGGTGTCAGGACTGGTCACACCATCCTCACCCCGCGACGAGTCCTTCTTCCACGCCAAGGATGGCCGATGCCGGGTGATAGAGGTCTGGACCCTTGAGAGCCGCGAACGCCTAAGGTGTCACGACCCGCTGACAGCCACTTTCTGCCATCTCCCCCTCCAGGCCTCAGGAAGCCTCAGGAAGCTCAACGCCGCGCGCCGCAAGGCCCGTCTGCCCCTCGTGGATAGCCGGTGGGAGGTGGCCTCGGTATGGCGCGGAAGGTTCCTCTCCCCCGACGGGAGCATCCTCGACAGCTTCGACTCCCCCCTGGCCGACGGTTCCCTGCCGTATGCGATAAAGATGTATCCCCTGGTGGGAGGGGAGGTGCATTCGCTGGTCGAGGATGTCATCGGGCAGCAGAAGTATGTCAACCGCCTGATAACCCTGATGGACCACATAATGGGGGTGTCGGCCAAGGGCGCGCTGCTGTTTCCCGTCGAATGCAAGCCCGGGAAGGAGCCTTGGGAGAAGTACACCAACCTGTGGGCCACCCCGGGCTCGGTGATTCCATACCACCCCTACGACGGGGCCGAACCCCACCAGGTCTCCTCCCCCGCCGCCGACATCGGCGCCAGGGAGATGCTCCAGACCCAGATTCAGCTCTTCGAGGATATATCCGGGGTCAGTTCGGCCCTGATGGGGAAGAGCGTCAGCGGAGCCGTCGGCGCGCAACGCTATGAGAGCGAGATGCGCAACTCAGCCATATCCATCCTCGACCTGATGAAGACCTTCGCCGACTTCACGGCCCATCGCGACCGCCTGATGTCGATGGCCTGAAAAACTCACATCTGTTAACATTCATTCACAACTAAGGGCAAACTTTCGGCCCCACCCGTGTCGTAAATTTGCCTTCGGAAATTTCGCTCCCGCCGGGCCCGGTGACACCTTTCTCCCGCCAGCTCCCTTTTATAGGTTTCCAAGAGTGTGCTCCGGAACCCTCCGCAAGGATTTTAATCTAATTCTATCAGTTTCAACTATATGCTGCCTGAAATCACACACGTAATCGCGTCGCTCATCGCCAATCAGCCCGGCGGGGGCAGATGCCTCTCGGTTAAGGAGGCCGTAGGGCTGGCCCTGGCCACACGCCCCCTGCGCTACGGCCTCTCCACCGAGTATGCCCTCCGCCGGTACCGCGCAATCAGGCGCGGCACCGTATGCCTCTCCCGGGGGGAGAACGCCGCCCTCTGGGCCGAACTCGCCGGGAAAGTTGACCGCCGGATGGCCGAGCACCCCGGCGAGGATGACTTCTCGGCCATGGAGCATGTGCTCTCCTGCGAGTCGCCGTCGCGCTATTTCCTCTCCCCGGTCTACGCCGAGAAGCTGTTTTACCGCCGCCTGGCGCGACGACGCAACCGTTTCCCATCACCTTCACGTCATCTCAACCGCAAAAGCCACTCATCGCAATGATTTCACTCGACATCAAATCTGTCACCGACGAAATTTTCGCCCTGACAGCCCTCCGCGCCGCCGTCACCGGCGCGTCGCCCGACACCTTCCCCCCTCTGCTGACGCGCGACAACCTACCCTCGCTGCGTGTGCTTGTCAGGGGAGCCTTCGCCACCCTCGTCACCCGGCTGATGCCATTCGTGGCCTCCGCCTCCACCGACCCGGGCAACCCCTCTGCAGGCCGTCCATATGACGACCGGGAGCCGGTCACCCTTGAAATCGATTTCGGCGAACACGCAGCGTCGCTCGCGGCAGGAACCCTGCTTGTGCTGAAACGCTATCTGGAGCATCTGCTGGCCCTTTCCGTGCTTGAAAAGGCATATCTCACCCTTGACGCAGCAATCGCCTCAGAACACGCCTCAGAGGCCTCCACGCTGTTGTCTGCGGTCACCACCCTGCTCACCGCCTCCCCTGCCCCGTCACGCATTGCCCCCTGCTACCTCTGAACCCTGCTCCACAAAGTTTCCCATCATCAGGAGGCTATGACAAAGCCGGAGTGTCAACATTATTGCCTGTTGACACTCCGGCTTACGTATATGTCTGTATTATAAGATATTATCCTGACAGGTCAATCCGTCTCGATAGGGATGGCTACGATTTTGGAATTGTTGGAGCGGATGAAAGTGAGGATGTTCTCACGGATTTCAGAGGGGTCGAGGTCGGCCTCGATGCGGCGCATGGCGTTGAACACCGAGATTCCGCTCTGGTAGATGTTGCGGTATGCCTTGGCGATGTCATCGATCTGCTCCTCGGTGAAACCGTGCTTGCGCATCACATACGCGTTGACTCCGAAGTAGGCCACGGGGTTGTGGGCCACGATGATGTATGGAGGCACGTTGCCGGCCACGCGGCAACCACCCTTGACCATCACCCAGTCGCCAACCTTCGAGCCTTCGTGGAGCATCGAATTGGATGACAGAATCACACAGCGGCCAACCTGGCAGTCTCCGGCGATGGTGACGCCGTTGCCCAGCACCGACTTCCCTTCGATGACGGAGTCGTGGCCGATATGGCTCTCGGCGAGGATGAATGACTCGCTTCCCACGCGGGTCGCTCCCCCCGCATGGATGCTGCGGTTGATTATGACATGCTCGCGGATGGTGACGCTGTCGCCGATGATGCAGAGGGAGTCGTCACCCTTGAACCGGAAATCCTGCGGCTCGGCCGAGATTATGGAGCCTTGGAAGACACGGCAGTTTTTTCCCATGCGGGTGCCGGGCATCAGCGAGGCGTAGGGGTAGATTTCACAGTTGTCGCCCACCTCGACATCCTTGTCGACGAAAGCGAAGGGGTAGATTTTGACATTCTGGCCTATTTTGGCCGAGGGGTCAACATGGGCTAAGGGTGATATCATGGCTGTTAAGGGTTTATGGTTTCACGTCGGATGCCGGAGAGAACGGGCTACTGACATCTCTTCTAACGCGCCGGGGAGCCTTGAGGTTCTGCCGGCATTATTATGATTGACAAATATAGTGATAATTTCTATCATTCCAAATTGTCACCTCATATTTTACAACAATGTTTTAAAAAAGCCGTCCGGAAGATTGATTCCTATGCGGGAACCCATCAGCCGGACGGCGTTTGTTTTCGGTCGAACCATACCGGGCGTCAGCGTCCGCCGCCGAGGGCCTGGTAGAGGCCGATGAGGGTCTGGTCGCGCTGGAGCTCGGTCGACAGGGCGCTCATCTGGGCCGACAGCAGAGACGACTGGGCGTTGAGCACCTCGAGATAGGTGGTCTGCCCGTCGTAAGCCAGAAGCAGGTTGGTCATCTCGACGGCCTGGGAGAGACGGTCGGCCTGGAGGTTGAGAAGCTCCTGCTTGCGGTTGAGGTTGTCATAGGCAACGAGGTAGTCGTTGACCTCGGCGGTGGCGTTGAGCAGGGCGAACTTGAAGTTGTTCAGGGCCTGCTCCTGCTGGGCCTTGGCCCCCTTGAGGGCGGCGATGTTGGCGCCGCGCGAGAAGAGGGGCGCGGTCAGCTGGCCGGCCAGCTGTATGAACCAGTTGCCGGGGTTGGTGATCATCGAGCCAAGGAGGTTGGTGAAGCCTCCGTTGGAGGAGATGGTCAGCGAGGGGTAGAACGCCGCGCGGGCCGAGTTGGTGGAGTAATAGGCCGCGGCGAGCTGCTGCTCTGCCACACGAACGTCGGGACGCATCGCCAGCTCACGCATCGGCACACCGTCGCGCAGCACCTGCGGGTTGCCCAGGCGGGCGTCGGGGGAGACGGCCCAGCTCTGGGGCTGCACGTTGAGCAGCAGCGACATTGAGTTGTTGGCCTTGTCGAGCGATGTCTCCAGGTCGGTGATGGAGGCGAGAATCGAGTAGTACTGGGCCTCGCTCTGCACCACGGCGGCCTCGGTCACACGGCCGGCCTCCTTGAAGTCGCGCATCGTCTGCACACTCTGCTTCCACAGCTCGGCGGTCTGGCGCGAGAGGTTGAGCTGGGCCTGGAGCACGGCGATGGTGTAGTAGCAGGAAGCCACTCCGCCGATTATCTGGGAGCGGACCGCCTGCCGGTAATCCTCCTGGAGGGCCAGGGCAGCCTCGGCGCCGCGCTTGCGGTTGAGGGTCTTGCCGAAGACGTCGATTTCCCAGCTGATGGCCAGGGGAATCTGGTAGGTCTTGCTCCACTCGGCCCCTTCGACATGGTATTTCGACAGCGAACCGTTGGGCCCGAGCGAGACGGCGGGGAGGTAGCTCAGGCGCGCGCCGAGGACGTTGGCCTTGGCCACCTCGACATTGAGACGCGCGTTGTCGAGGTCGACGTTGTTGTCGAGGGCGCGCTGGATGAGGTCGGCCAGCACGGGGTCGGTGAAGACCTGCTCCCACGAGAGGTTTCCGAAGGCCGCCGAGTCGGGGGCGGCTTTCACAACCTCGGAATATTCCTTTGTGACGGGGTCATCCTGGGGCATCTCGAATTTCTTGTAGATGTGGCAGGAGGAGAGTCCGGCCACAGCCACGCCCACGGCTGCCGTCACGAGTATATGTCTGAATTTCATTTCCAGGTAGTTAAAATTGATTTTAGCGGGAATATTGCTCGATTTCGCTCTCCACGCCGGAGTTGTTGGTGTCTTTCCACTTCATGGGGGTTATCTTCTCCTGAATCAGCTGGAAGATCACGAAGAGGGCGGGGACGAAGAAAATCTGGAGAATCATACCGATAAGCATACCGCCGATGGAACCCACACCGAGGGCGCGGTTACCGTTGGCACCCACACCGTGGGCGAACATCATCGGCAGAAGACCGATGATCAGGGCCAGCGAGGTCATCAGAATCGGGCGCAGACGGGCGGCGGCACCCTGGATGGCGGCGTTGACAACCGACATGCCGGTGCGGCGGCGCTCAAGGGCGAACTCGACGATGAGGATGGCGTTCTTGGCCAACAGACCGATGAGCATGATGAGGGCGATCTGGAGGTAGATATTGTTGGAGATGAAGTTGGCCATCTGCAACATGTCTCCCGAAGCCAGGTAGGTGAGGTTGAAAATCCACACCAGGATGAACGATCCCATCAGACCGAACGGTATCGACAGAATCACCGACCAGGGCACGATGTAGCTCTCATACTGGGCTGACAGCAGCAGGTAGACGAAGAGCAGACAGAGGCCGAAGATGATGGCGGTGGTGTTGGATGAGCCGGAGCCCTCCTCACGGGTCATACCGGCGTACTCGTAACCGTAGCCCTGGGGAAGGGTCTCGGCGGCGACACGCTCGATGGCGGCCAGGGCCTGGCCCGAGGAGTAACCGTCGGCGGGGCTACCGGTGACGGCAATCGAGGTGAAGAGGTTGAATCGGTTGAGCAGGTCAGGGCCGTAAACCTTCTCGAGGGTCACGAAGTTCTCAAGCGAGGCCATCTTGCCGGAGGCAGACTTCACCTTGATGTTCTTGAGCGACTCCATCGACACGCGTGCCTGGGGAGGGGCCTGCATCATCACACGGTAAATCTTGCCGAAACGGTTGAAGTTGGAGACATACATCGAGCCGAAATACCCCTGGAGCGTTGTCAGAATCTGGGATGTCGACAGGCCGGCCTGGCGGGCCTTGGCGGCGTCGATGTCTATCTTGTACTGGGGGAACGTCGGGTTGAAGGTGGTGTATGCCTGCTGGATTTCAGGCTGGGCGTTGAGCTGGGCCAGGAAGTTCTGCACGATGGCGTAGAATGCGTCTATGTCGCCGCCGGTCTTGTCTTGCATCTTGAGCTCGAAACCGTTGGTCATAGAGTAACCTGAAATCATCGGGGGGGCGAAGGCGATCACACGACCGTCGGTGACAAGCTTTCCGGTAAGGGCGTAAATCTGCATGAGCACGGCGTTTGAGCTTTCCTTATCGTTGTCGCGCAGCGACCAGTCCTTGAGCTTGACGATGAACGCGCCGTAGGTGGGGCCTTGTCCGGCGATGAATGAGTAACCGTTGATCATCTGGCGGTACTCGACGGCGGGGATGGTGGCCAGCACGTCGTCGACCTGCTTCATGACCTCAGTAGTGCGCTCCTGGGATGTGCCCGGGGGCATGTCGACCATCACGAAGAGTGTGCCGGTGTCTTCGTTGGGCACCATGCCGCTCGGAGTGATTTTCATCAGAAGCACCAGGGTGACGATGGATGCCACCACGGCGATGCCGGTCGAGATTTTGTGGTTGACGAAGAATTTGACAATCTTGCGGTAGCCGGCAAGGAGCTTCTCGAAGAGAGCCTCGAAGGCGTTCTTGAACGACTGTGTGAAGAGGCCCCAGACAGTCAGCACGGCGCAGATGACTGCGATGACGCCCTTGAATATGTTCTCGAAGTCAAACCATCCGAGCACCATGAAGGTGATGGTGGCCACCAGCAGGGCGAGTGTAGCCAGGGGGAGCCACACTTTCTCCCAGCTGCCCTTGACCTTGGATGCCACAGCCTCCCCGGCAGCGGAATAGGCGTCGGCCAGACGCTCTTTCAAGGGGGCGTGTGAGCCGTCGGCCTTGTGGGGCTTCAGGAAGATGGCGCAGAGGGCCGGCGAGAGGGTCAAGGCGTTGAGCGCCGAGAAACCGATGGAGATAGCCATCGTCAGACCGAACTGCTGGTAGAAGATACCGGCGGTACCGGGCATGAACGACACGGGTATGAACACCAGCATCATGACCAGGGTGATGGAGATGATGGCGGTGCCGATCTCATTCATGGCGTCAATCGAGGCCTTGCGCGACGAGGTGTAGCCCGCGTCGAGCTTGGCGTGGACCGCCTCGACCACCACGATGGCGTCGTCGACCACAATCGCGATGGCCAGCACCAGGGCCGAGAGGGTGATGAGGTTGAGCGAGAAGCCGATGAGCTTCAGCACGAAGAATGTTCCCACCAGCGCCACGGGAATCGCGATGGCCGGGATGAGGGTCGAGCGGATGTCGCCCAGGAAGACATACACCACGAAGAACACGAGGATGAACGCCTCGATGAGGGTATGGATTACCTTCGAGATTGAGGCGTAAAGGAAGTCGTTGTTGTTCATCGGGATGGCGAAGTGGAGGCCGTCGGGGAGGTCTTTGGTCAGGTTGTCTACCTGCGCGAGACAGTCGTTGATGATCTCCGTCGCGTTGGAGCCTGCGGTCTGGAAGACGATGGCCATCGTCGAGGGGAGGCCGTTGAGCGAGGATGAGAAGTCATAGGTAACCATACCCAGCTCCACGTCGGCCACATCCTTCAGGCGCAGCAGGGTGCCGTCCTGGTTGGCGCGTATCACGATTTCCTCGAACTCCTCGGGAGTCTCGTAACGTCCGCGGTATTTGAGGGTGTACTGGAACGACTGGTCGCCCTGCGCCCCGAGCGAGCCGGGAGCAGCCTCGATGTTCTGGTCCTGGAGGGCGGCGGCCACATCCGTGGGGGTAAGCCCGTACTGGGCCATCACCTCGGGCTTGATCCAGATTCGCATCGAGTAGTCACCGCCGAACGACATCACGTCACCGACGCCCTTGACACGCTGGAGCACGGGGATGACGTTGATTTTCATATAGTTGTCAAGGAACTCGCCGTCATATGCGTCGCTTGTCGAGTACAAGGCGATGCCGACAAGCATCGACGACTGTCGCTTCTGGGTCAGCACGCCGACCTGGGTAACCTCGGCGGGGAGGAGGTTCTGGGCCTTGGCCACACGGTTCTGCACATCCACGGCGGCCATGTCAGGGTCGAAACCCTGCTCGAAATGGACGTTGATGGTAGCCGAGCCGGTGTTGGTGGCGGTGGATTCGATATATGTCATACCCTCGGCACCGTTGATCGACTCCTCGAGGGGGGCGATCACGGAGTTGAGGACGGCCTGGGCGTTCGCGCCGTTGTAGGTGGTGCTCACCTGGATTGTCGGCGGGGCGATGTCGGGATACTGCGTGATGGGCAGCGACGACAGGCCGATCAGACCGAGCAGGACGATGAAGATGGAGATCACCGTCGACAGCACGGGCCGGTTAATAAAGGTGTCAAGCTTCATTTTGTAATGATTGTGATTTCTTTACTGTTTTTTACTGAGCCTGCTGGGCCTGGGCGGCAGCTTTCCCGGCGGCGTCGACTGGCTTGATTTCCATGTCGGCGCGCACCTTGGTGCCGATGCCTTCCACGACCACGCGCTGGCCCGGCTGGAGACCTGAGGTCACGACATAGTTCTTGCCGTCGTCAAGCGGGGAGACGGTGATGGGGGTCGAGACGGTCTTGTTGGAGTCGTTGAGGACATAGACGAAGCGGCGGTCCTGAACCTCGAAGGTTGCCTTCTGGGGAATCAGGATGACATTCTCGGCGTGGTTGGGGATAAGAATCTGGCCGGTCGAGCCTGAACGCAGCACACCGTCGGGGTTGGCGAATCGGGCACGCACGCTGGATGCGCCGGTCGATGAGTCGATAACGCCCGAAACTGTCGCGACCTTACCTTCGATGGGGTAGATGGAGCCGTCGGCGAGGCGGAGCTGCACGGCGGGCATCGAGTTGACTGCGGCGTTGAGCGAACGGTCGCCCTGGGTCATGTCGAGGATGTCTTTCTCGGTGAGCGAGAAGTAGGCGTAGACCTCGGAGTTGTCGCTGACGGTGGTCAGCGGGGTAGCCATCGAGGGGCCTGCGAGTGTACCCTCACGGCCGGGAATCGAGCCTACGAAGCCCGAGACGGGAGCGGTCACCACGGTGTAGCTGAGGTTCTTGCGGGCGGTGGTGAGGGCAGCCTGGGCGTTGGCCAGCTGGGCCTTGGCGGTCGCGAGCTGGTTGACGGCGAGCTGATACTCATAGTCGCTGATGATATTCTTGTCGAAGAGGAGCTTCTTGTTGTCGGCGGTGAGCTGGGCGGAGTTGACAGCGGTCTGGGCGGAGTTGACAGCGGCGGCGGCCTGGTCTACAGCGGCCTGGTAGGTGACCTGGTCGAGGGTGAAGAGGGGCTGTCCCTGCTTCACATACTGTCCTTCGTCAACATGTACTTTGGTTACGAAACCTGAAACAAGCGGCCGCACGTCTACATCCACTTTACCTTTGATTGTTGCAGCGAAAGCGTTTGAAAGATCAGAGGTGCCAGGCTCCACTGTAAGTACGGCAAGCTCGGGAGTCTGGTCGCCACCCATTGCGGAAGCCGCGTCTCCATTGCCGGAGCAGGAGGAGAGGACTGCGATGGAGGCCGAAAGGCCGGTCAAAGACAGGACACGGCATAATGTGCTGGTCATTTTTCTCATCGTTAAATCTATGATGTTCTGTATATTATCGAATTATACCTATTTTTCCGGTTGCAAAATTACTAACTTATCTCCACTCGACATATGATAAATATCATACATTTTCCTTCTTTAACATTGTTTAATCCAAAGCGGACGGCTTTTGAGGCCCATCAGCCTATGTCACAGGGGCGTTATGAAGGGCGATGGGTCAGGAGGAAGGAACTGGGGAGGAACAGGGGAGGCACGGGATGGAACACCGGGAGCGGTTGCACCCCCTCGCTTCGCTCGGGCACCGGACCCGCCG
>CAMWVQ010000061.1 GCA_947177635.1 uncultured Porphyromonadaceae bacterium
ACCATAAATATCCCCGCCGCTTTGCCCACCCCTGGTGTCCCCCGCGAAATACGCCGCGTCGCAAACGGCAAACGCGACTTCCTCCCCCTGCTGTTGCTCGGCGACGAGTCAGAGGAGATGATTGACCGTTACCTCGACGCGGGGACGCTTTATGCAGGATACTCCGGGGAGGAGCCGGTGGCCGTATGCGTGGTGACCGATGCCGCCCCCGGCATAATCGAGGTCAAGAACCTCGCTGTCAGCCCTGACCGTCAGCGGATGGGCTACGGCAGACAGATGCTGTCGTTCGTCGAGGAGCTTTACAGGGAGAAGACCGTGCAGCTCGGCACCGGCGAAGCCCCCTCCACGATGCTGTTCTATCAGGCCTGCGGCTACACCGTCTCCCACCGTGTGGCAGATTTCTTCACCGACAACTATCCCCACCCTATCATCGAGGATGGGGTGATGCTCCGCGACATGGTCTATCTGCGGAAAGCTCCCGCCATCTTTTCCGGCAACTGACATACGAATTTCTCAGGCGCCCGCGTTATAATTGTATGCTATTCATCCAGAAGATAAAATCATCCATCCTGAAAACTCCGGCCAGCCTCATCATGGCTATGGCTGTCATCATATTCGCCATAACCCTTTCCGGTTGCCGGGGAGCGAAGCTCTCGGTGGCCAACGAGCAGTTTGACCGTGGGGAATATTTCGAGGCACAGAAGACTTACCGCAAGATTTACAACAAGCTCACCAAACGTGAGGAGCGTCCGCAACGCGGAGTGGTGGCCTACCAGATGGGACTGTGCTACGAGAAACTCGGGATGAGCGCCCGCGCGTCTGCGGCATTCGCCAACGCCATCCGTTACCAGTATCCCGACTCCACGGCGATACTGCTTATGGCGAAGTCGCTCCAGGAGGAGGGGAAATACGCCCAGGCCATAAAGGCATACGAGGATTTCCTGCAACTTGCCCCCGGGTCGGCCGCCGCACAGACCGGACTGTCAGGATGCCGCTGGGCCTTGAACCAGAAAGGACATCCGACCCGCTACGTCGTCAAGCAGTCAAAGCTCTTCAACTCGCGCCGCGCCGACTACGCCCCGATGTTCCTCGACCGCACCACTGAGGATGTGCTTTATTTCACCTCCACCAACGAGAAAGTCACCGGCGACCACAAAAGTGAAATCACCGGAATGAAGAAGGGCGACATCTGGATGGCCCGCAAGAATGAGAAGGGTGAATGGCAACGGCCCGAGGCTGTGGATGGGGAACTCAACACCGAGATGGATGAGGGGGTATGCTCCTTCACCCCCGACGGCTCCACGATGTATCTTTCCCGGGCCAGACGCGAACCAAACTCGGCGACTTCGGTGGAGATTTTCACCTCGCAGCGCTCTGACGCCAAGTGGAGCGCGCCCGTCAAGTTCGAGATTCTTAACGACACCGTCTCGGCTGTCGGCCATCCCGCCGTCAGCCCCGACGGCAAATGGCTTTACTTCACCTCCGACATGCCCGGAGGCTCGGGAGGGAAAGACATCTGGCGCATCAACCTGCTCGACCGTGTTGGCTCGCTGGAAAACCTGGGCGAGTTCATCAACACCCCGGGCGACGAGATGTTCCCATATGTGCGCACCGACTCCATACTCTATTTCGCCTCAGACGGCCACCCCGGATTCGGCGGCCTCGACCTGTTCAAGGCCACCCTCACCCCCTCCGGCGGCTGGAAGGTGGAGAACATGGGGCAGCCGGTCAACTCCTCGGCCGATGACTTCGGAATCACCTTCGGCCAGGGGGAGTCAGGCTTCTTCTCCTCAAACCGTGGCGACGGACGCGGATATGACCATATCTACTCCTTCATCCTCCCCGACCTCGAAATATGGATTTCAGGATGGGTGCTCGACCGCGACGAGGAACCGGTGCCGAACGCCGTAATCCGCATAATCGGCAAGGACGGCTCAAACCAGAAGGCCGTCGCCAAGCCTGACGGCTCTTTCCGTTTCCCCCTGCAGCGCGGGGTCGACTATGTGATGCTCGCCGGAGCCAAGGGCTACCTCAACGCCAAGCAGGAATTCACCTCCGACACCGCCGAGGAGGATGCCGAGTATGGCGTCGACTTCATCCTGGCCTCAATCAACAAGCCGGTGGTGATCGACAACATCTTCTACGACTTCGACAAGGCCACTCTGCGTCCGGAGTCGAAGGAAGCCCTCGACGAGATGGCCCAGGTGATGCGCGACAACCCCAACATCACCATCGAGATGGCCTCCCACACCGACCGCATGGGCTCCGAGGAATACAACATCAACCTCTCGGGACGGCGCGCGAAATCCGTCATCGACTACCTCATTTCGGTCGGCATAAAGCCTGACCGCCTGCAGTCGCAGGGTTACGGCAAAAGCCGCCCCAAGACAATCACCAAGAAACTCGCCCGCCTCTACCCGCAGTTCAAGGAGGGTGACACCCTGACCCCGGAGTTCATCGAGACCCTTTCGGAGGAGGATGCCGCCGTGGCCGACCAGATCAACCGCCGCACAGAGTTCCAGGTGCTTTCCATCGACTACGAGATGTATTGACCTATGCAGTTCCGCACCGAAATATCCCCTCTGCCCGACCTGCGCGGAGCCATCTCCCATACCACCCCCGTATGGACCATCGGCTCCTGTTTCGCCGACAACATCGGCGACCGGATGCTTTCCGAGGGGTTCGACATCGAGACAAACCCGCTCGGCACCCTCTACAACCCGCTGAGCATCCTCAACTCAGTAGGCGCCCTGGTCGAGGGACGCGTCTACACCCCTGCCGACTTCTTCCCCCACGAAGGGAAGTTCCGCAGCTACGACTTCCATTCGGTCTACTCCCGCCCGACCGCCGAAGAGGCCGCCCGGATGGTCAACAGCCGTCTGGAGGAGCTACGCGACAAACTGCCGCAGCTGTCAACCCTGATTCTGACTTTCGGTTCCGCCCGTTGCTTCCGCCTGAAATCAACAGGACAGGCGGTGGCCAACTGCCACAAGCAGCATCCCGACCTGTTCCGTGTCGAAGACCTTACGGTGGAGACCTGCGTCGAGGCCATCTCGGAGACCGTCGCACTTATGAGGCGCGCGTGCCCCTCTCTCTCCCGTGTCATCCTAACCGTCAGCCCGATTCGCCACAAGGCCTACGGACTCCATGCCGACAAGCTCTCCAAGGCCGCGCTCCTGCTCGCCTGCGAGAAAGTCAGGCAGTCTGATCCTGACAACATCCTCTATTTCCCCTCATACGAGATAATGATGGATGACCTGCGCGACTACCGCTTCTACGCCCCCGACATGGTCCACCCCTCGGAGGTCGCTGTGGACTACATCTACGACCTCTTCTCGCGCACCTTCTACTCCGACCCAACCATCAGGGAGGCGGCCGCCCGGCTGCGCGCCTTCCGCCGCACCCTCCACCGTCCCCGGTGAGCCATCCACGCCTGATGTCGTCGGCGCGGCAGACATTTAATCTCCGAACCGGAATTTCAGGCTTGCACCGTTTGTTATATTATTGTAATTTTGCGGGTGATTTTTTAGGAGACAGACAAAGATGTTCGAGGATTTGATTCCGCTGACCGACTCGCGGTCACTTTCCGATGCTCCACGCACCGTTTTCTTTGCATTGCGCACCGCCACCGGCGACGGCCACCGCTTCATACCTGAGTTATACCGCCGGGGTGTGCGACACTTCGTGGTCGAGAATGGATGTTGCCCCGGAAGCTACCCCGCGGATTTCCCCGAGGCAGATTTCGTCTGGGCCGATTCCCCTTTGAGGAGGTTCCAGGAATGCGCCTCACAGAGGAGAGAAGGTTTCGAGGGGAAGGTAATCGGCATCACAGGAAGCCGTGGCAAGACGATGGTAAAGGAATGGCTCGGCTCGATGATGTCGCCCGAATGGCGCATCTGCCGCAGTCCCCGCAGCTACAATTCCCAGATTGGCGTACCGCTGTCGGTATGGCGTCTGTCGTCACGCGACAACCTCGGCATCTTCGAGGCCGGAATCTCCCGCAGCGGGGAGATGGAGGCGCTGGCCGGCATCATCCGTCCTGACATCGCGGTAATAACCAATATCGGCCCCGAGCATGCCGACGGCTTCAACTCCAATGAGGAGAAAATAAATGAGAAACTGATGCTCGCCCGAGACGCCGGAGTGCTGGTATATCGCGCCGACAACCGGCCGCTGGCCGAGGCCGCCCGCAGGCTCTATCCGGCCA
Source organism: uncultured Porphyromonadaceae bacterium (assembly GCA_947177635.1). Classification (GTDB taxonomy): domain Bacteria; phylum Bacteroidota; class Bacteroidia; order Bacteroidales; family Muribaculaceae; genus UBA7173. The sequence goes on from CAMWVQ010000061.1 coordinate 4,208, forward strand.
AGAGGCATCTCTCGTGGAGCATCGGGGAGGGAAACACCGACGCCACACTGCAGGCCGAAATCAACCCGCTCAGACACGACCGCACACTGCTGACATACAGATACGATGGAAGCAAGACGGCGGAGGCAACCCTCCCGTTCAACACCCCATGGCAGGTGGAGAACGCCATGACCGTCCTAGCCACGATGCTGGCCATCGGCTACGACACCGAGACCATATCTTCACGGCTGTCGCAGCTGACCCCTGTCGGCACCCGCCTGCAGGTCAGCAGAGGGGTCAATGACTCCATGATTGTCCACGACGACTACACATGCGACCTCTCATCCCTATCCATCGCCCTCGACTTCACCCGCCGCCGCCTCACCGCCGGACGCCGCCTTACCGTCATCCTCTCTGACATCGACACCGAGGGGGAGACCCTGCAGGCGACATACCGCGACGCAGGCAACATACTCCGCATGCGGGGGGTGTCACGCCTGATAGGCATCGGCGAGGATATATCGCGCCATTTCAAAGAGACAGGCATCCCCGGCAAATGCTACCCATCAACGGAGGCTTTTCTGCGGGCGGCCACACCGACCGACTTCAGCTCCGAGCTGATACTGGTCAAAGGCTCCCCCCACTTCGATTTCGCCAACATCGTCAACCATCTCGAGGCCAAGACCCACGAGACCGTGCTGGAGGTCAATCTCGACGCGATGGTCGACAACTTCAACTTCTTCCGCTCGCGGCTGAAGCCCTCCACCGGACTGGTTGCGATGGTGAAAGCCTCAGGCTACGGCGCCGGTTCGCTTGAACTCGCCAAGACCCTCCAGGCCCACGGAGCCGCCTACCTCGCGGTGGCTGTCGGCGACGAGGGGGCCGAATTGCGCAAGGCCGGAATCACCATGCCCATAATGGTGCTGAACCCGATGGTGTTAAACTACACCCAGCTTTTCGAGAACAATCTCGAGCCGGAGATTTTCAGTTTCGAGTCGCTTGACCATATAATATTCGAGGCACGGCGCGCCGGGATAACCGGTTATCCCATACACTTGAAGTTCGATTCCGGGATGCACCGCCTTGGATTCCGCGAGGAGGAAATCCCCTCACTGCTGCAACAGCTTGACGCCCAGAGGGAGGTGAACGTGAAATCTGTATTCTCACACCTCGCGACAGCCGACTGCCTTGACCAGGATGACTACACCCGCTTCCAGCTCGACTATTACACCCGCTGCGCCGAGAAAATCGTGAAGCACTTCCCCCACAAGGTGCTTCGCCATGTGCTAAACACCGCCGGCATACTCCGCTTCCCGGAATACCAGTTCGACATGGTGAGACTCGGCATCGGTCTTTACGGCATCCCCGTGCTGAACAACGGCACGGAGGACTCGCTCCGCCCCATATCATCCCTGAGGTCGGTAATCATCTCACTGCGCCGCTGGGAGGAGAGCGAGACTGTCGGCTACGGACGCCGTGGTGTGCTGAGCCGCCCCAGCCTCATTGCCACTGTGCCGATCGGCTACGCCGACGGCTTCAACCGCCATTGCGGCCGAGGGAACTGGCAGGTGGCTGTCAACGGCCACCTGTGTCCGACCGTGGGCAGCATCTGCATGGACATATGCATGGTGGATGTCACCGACGTGCCTGATGTCCGCACAGGTGACCCGGTGGTGATTTTCGGCCCTGAGAACCCCGCCACTGAGATGGCCTCGCTTCTCGACACCATTCCATACGAGTGTCTGACGGCTGTCTCCCCACGTGTGCGCCGCGTATATTACAGGGAAAGCTGATAGTCAGGGATTCAGCAGGTCGGGATTGAAGAAATCCATAATCGAGCGGGAGTGGGACAGCAGCAGGTCTGCCGCCCCCCCCGGGTCGAGCTGCGCCCCCGCCTCATAGGCGGAAATCGCCTCACCCCGGCGTCCGGCCTTCCAGAGTATCTTCCCCTTCTCGGCCGCAAGCAACGCCCGGTCGGCATCCGTAGCCACCTCTTCCCACATCACGGCGATGGCCTCAAGTTGTTCATCCACACCTTTTCCGGCGATTGTTTGTTTAATATTTTGAGGAGTCAGCATAAATTCGTATTTTCGTGGCTATATTTGTTTGTAAAGCCGCGGAGCCGGATGACTCCGCCACTGCAAATATAACCATAAAACTTGAAAAAAATGAGGAGCCTGACAATAATCGCCACCCTGCTTTTCTCCGCCCTGCTTATGTGTGGCGCAGACCCGACAGAGACATCATACTCATTCTCAGAATGTGAAGGGTCGGCCATGCCGTATCCGATTCCGGCTGAGTCCGTCGCGCTGCCCGACTCGCTGACGGCGGTGTTTGTCAACCACGTCGGGCGTCACGGGGCCAGGTTCCCCTCATCACCCAAGAATGTCACAACCCTCATCCGCGAGCTTGAGAAGGGAGACTCCGCCGGGGCCCTGACCCCCTCGGGAGAGGAACTGCTGCGCCTGGCCAGGTTTGTCAGCGAGAACTCCCGCAACAGGTGGGGTGCGCTTGATTCGCTCGGTATGGCCGAACAGAGGGGCATCGCCTCACGCATGTTCCGCAACTACGGGCTGCTCTTCAACGACACGAAAATCAACGCCATCAGCTCATATTCCCCCCGGTGCGTGATGAGCATGTATGAGTTCACCCACCAGCTCGACAGGCTCAACAACCATGTTGAAATCACAACATCGGCCGGCCGTCAGAACTCCCCGCTTATGCGCCCCTTCGACCTTGATCCCGATTTTGTGGAATGGATGAAATCCGGCGACTGGAAGGAGGCATATGAGATGCAGTATGAGACAATGATGCCGGTGGCCCCCGCCCGGCGCCTCTTCAAAGGGGAATACGCCAAGGCCATGACCAACGACCACGCCCGCGAAGTCTCATACCACACCTTCAAGATGCTCCAGGGACTACAGGCGATGGGGCTTCCATCTCGCATGGAGAAGTATTTCACCCTCCAGGAGGCCAACCAGGCTTGGAGCTGCACCAATCTCTCACATTACCTCGAACGCACGGCCACCACCCTCTCGCTCCTCCCCGCCGAAATCGCCGCCCCCCTGCTGACCCACCTGCTGACGACAGCCGAGGCGGCCGTGGAGGGGAAACAGGAGTATGCCGTAATGCTCCGTTTCGGCCATGCCGAGACCCTGATGCCGCTGCTGTCGCTGATGCGCCTCGACGGTTGCTATTACCTGACCAACTACTTCGACACCGTGGCGTTGCACTGGAAGGATTTCCATGTCGTGCCAATGGCGTCGAACCTCCAGATGGTCATAGCGAAGAGCAAATCGGGGAAGATGTATGTGCGCTTCGACCTCAACGAACGCCCCGTTCCACTGCTCCCCGGGTCAGACGTGATATATACCCCCTGGAACCAAGCCCGCGAGTATCTGTTACGCTGCATACCCCTTCATCTGCGCCCGTAACAGGCCGGAGGAAGGCTTCCGCAGGCGCAGCACACGCTTAGCCGAGGTTCCCTGCGAGCTGTTGCGGAGGTTGACTGTCAGAAGGCCGTCCATATCGGCCAGACGGTTCCTGACATCCTCCATCAGTTCCTCTATCGAGGCTATGCCCGAAAGGGTGGCGGTCATCACCTGACGGCCAACGGCCATCACGTTCACGAAAATGACATCTGAGTTCGTTACGGAGAAAGATGTGTTCATAACTATATCTTTTTGATTTATACTGCAAAATTAGACACCAGCCGGGCAATGGAATTGCCCGCCAACGTTAAACAACATCAAAACCGACATCATTATCAGCCATGAGTGATAACAACAACCATCCGCTGGGGGAGGCCCCCTGGTTCCATGTGATACTCTCGACAGGTCTCGGCACAGGTTTCTGTCCAGGCGCGCCCGGCACCGCCGGGGCATTTCTCGGCCTGCTCGCATGGTATGGCCTCTCATTCCTCGTATGCGTCAACACCCTCTTCTGGATAACCCTCGCCCTGGTGGTGGTCACCACAGTAGTGGGCGCGTGGACGTCGAAGGTCATGGAGCGCTACTGGGGTGAGGATCCCCGCACAGTCGTTATCGACGAATTTGTCGGCACTTGGATTCCATGCCTGGTGGCTGGAGTTGCCGGAGCCCCTCTGATGACCGGACTGCTCGGCCTGTTCGGCTTCGCGATGTTCCGCGCAATCGACATAGTTAAGACCCCGCTATGCCGCAAGCTCGAACGTGTACCCGACGGATGGGGCGTGATGCTTGACGATGTCCTGGCTGGAACCTACGCCCTTGTCCTGACCCTGCTGCTGCGCTACCTCCTGCTGGGTTCACTCGATGGCATACTCTGAACTTGAAAAAATCAGGGCAACCGCCGAACCAAATTCCCCCGATGTCTGTTTTATTTCTGTCAGGAGGCTATTAAGGACGCCTCGCTGACAGACACGTTTCTACTACCTTTATTCATGAAAGGGAAATTTGGAATTTTAATGGTGATAGCGGTGTTCTGTCTCCCCGGAAGAATGTTCGGGGAGGCAGGCTCCAGTGTTTTGCCGGTAGCCGACAGGCTCGACTCTCTCGGAGAGTACGCCGCCGATGTCCGCTACGCGGTCTCACTCCCGATGGTGGAGGATGATGTCGTCTACACCCTCCGACTGGCCACCTCCCCCGAGCCGTCAGACCGGCTGTTAGGCACCGACTACCTGATAGAATGGCAACTCCCTGTCGAATCCGGCACCTCCGAGGGTTTCACCGCCTACTTCGACGGACACCATTACAGATACCGCGACCACCGTCTGCAGGAGAACCATTTCCTATGGGACTCCATACCATTCAACACCTCCTCCGGTGGCATACAGCGCAACGGGCAATTCGTAGACCTGCTGCCATTCAGCCTTGCCGCCCAACTGCGCGGGATGGCCACCGATTCCACCTACACGCTGGCCTTCTCGGAGGGAACCGCTGAAGGATGCCGGGCCGACATCATCCGCGCCACCCGCCGTATAAACGGCCTGGAAAGTCAGCAGATGGAGATGGCTTTCGACCACTCATCCGGAAAACCACTCAAGCTGTCGGTGCTATACAACCCCGGGCTACTCGGGGAGCAGGAGGTCAACGCCACTTACAGTTACTCCCCAGTCCCGGGAATTGAGGCCATAAGCTCGGAAGAGTCCCTTATGGCACGTTATCCGGAAGTGTTCGAGAAATACCGGGTAAGCAATTACACGGTCGAGAACCTGCGTGGCCTCCCGCTGCCGGGGTTCGCCCTGCTGACCACCACCCGCGAACGCCATCTCCACAACAAGGGCGACCGCTTCGCCTCACCGACAATCATCGCCGTACTTGACCCGGACGTGGCCTCGGCAGCCTCGACGATAGCGACCCTGCGCGGGACAATCGACAAGCTCCCCCGACAGACCGGCTTGCTGATGATGTTCACCTCCAACGACATAGACCGCATCGAACCGCTTACGGGGGAGATACGTCCCGGCGAGGTGGCTATAACCTCGGCCAGACCCTTTATCCGTGATTGCGGAATCAACGCCTACCCGACATTGATACTTTGCAACTCGGACGGCACAGTGGCCGACGTGATACTCGGGTCAAGCGCCTCGCTGGCCGACGACCTGCTGCAGAGCGGTGCGCTCCTAAAGTAAGAGATGGTGAACCACTCCCGCCTCTATATGTTTTATAAGGAAACGAAATCCAATAAGTAACTGGTCGAAATTATTTTAATGTTTGTTCGAGGAAAAGATTCAAAAAATCTTCCTCGAACAAACATTAAAATAAGATGACCGGTTAATATAAAATAATTTTGAACAGTTACTTAACTAAAATCGACTATATATGGAAACCATCTACTTCAAAGGCACCCCTTGCCACACCTACGGCACAATGCCCCGCGTCGGGGAGAAAGCTCCCTGTTTCAACCTCGTCACCCCTGAGCTCAAAGAGATACAGTGTGGCGACCTGAAAGGACGCCGTGTGGTGCTGAACATATTCCCCAGCCTCGACACCGATGTGTGCGCCGCTTCCGTGCGCCGTTTCAACCAGGAAGCCGCCGGACTCGAAAACACCACCGTGCTGTGTGTCTCGATGGACCTCCCTTTCGCCGCCGGACGCTTCTGCACCATCAACGGCATCAAGGATGTCACCCCCGCCTCAGCCTTCCGCTCCCCGATGTTCGCCGAGAAATATGGCCTTGAAATCGTAGACGGCCCCCTGGCCGGACTTCTCGCCCGCGCGGTGATTGTCCTTGACGAAGACCGCAACATCATCTACTCCGACCTCGTGGAGGAAATCACCGAGGAACCGAAGTATGACGAGGCCATCGCCGTACTCAAACAGACCAGATAACCCTGCATAAAACAGATTGACGAAGGGGGTGTGGCGTGTGCCGCGCCCCCTTCGGTCATATACCGGCGGATTCCGTTTGACGGAACAAGCCAAAATTGCTACCTTTGCATTACGATGAGCAAGAAATCCAAAAACACCTCCGGCGAGCCGGAAAAGACCAATGCCGCGCGGCTTCTCGACAAGGCCGGGATAAGCTACCGCCTCGTCCCTTACGAGGTTGACGAGAACGACCTCTCGGCCACCCATGTGGCCGACACCCTCGGCGAGGATGTCGCCATGGTCTTCAAGACCCTCGTCCTCCACGGCGACCGCACCGGCGGAGGGGGATATTTCGTCTGCGTCATCCCCGGCGCGGAGGAGGTAGACCTCAAGAAGGCCGCCAAAGCCGCCGGGATGAAAAAGGCCGAGATGATTCCGATGAAGGAGCTGTTGCCCCTGACCGGCTACATACGGGGCGGCTGCACGGCAATCGGCATGAAGAAACCGTTCCCGGTATATTTCCACACCACCGCCACCGACTTCGACCGCATCTTTGTCAGCGCGGGCCAACGCGGCCTGCAGCTTGAGCTGTCCCCGGCCGACCTGATCGGTTACGTCAAAGGTGAAGTCGCAGACCTCGTGAAAGAATAACCCTCGGCAATGAACACATTCGGCAACATATTCCGCCTGACATCATTCGGCGAATCCCACGGCAAAGCCATCGGAGGGGTCATCGACGGCCTCCCGGCGGGTTGTGTCATCTCCCTGCGGAAAGTACAGGAGGCTCTTGACCGCCGCCGCCCCGGGAGCCGTCCGGGTGTCTCCCCCCGCCGCGAGAGCGACAGGTTGCAGATTCTTTCAGGACTTATGGCCATCGACCGGGAAGGGGTTCCCGGCGAATTGCTTGATGACACCGACCTCGCCGTCACCCTCGGCACCCCCGTGGGGTTCCTTATTCCGAACCTTGACGCCCGTCCCGGAGCGTATGACCGGCTGCGCGAAACATACCGTCCCGGCCATGCCGATTTCACCTATGACCGGAAATACGGCCTGCGCGACTGGCGCGGGGGCGGACGAAGCTCCGGCCGCGAGACCGCCGCAAGGGTTGTGGCCGGCAGTTTCGCCTCACAGCTCCTGGAGACCAAAGGGATAAGCATCTCCGCCTCGATTTCGGAAATCGGAGGTTGCTCGGATGCCGCCCGTTTCGACAGCATCATCGAGGAGGCCCGTACTGCGGGAGACTCTGTGGGTGGAGCCGTCATATGCCGCATCAGCGGGGTTCCCGCCGGACTGGGAGAACCGGTCTTCGGCAAACTCCAGCAGATGCTCGCCTCCGCAATGTTCTCGATAGGGGGTGTGCATGGATTTGAATACGGCGACGGATTCAGCCTCTGCGGAATGCGTGGCAGCCAGGCCGACGACCGCATCACCCCCGAAGGATTCCTCTCCAACCATTGCGGGGGGATACTCGGCGGGATTTCCAACGGTGATGAAATCATCTTCAGGGTCGGGTTCAAGCCCACCCCCTCCATCGCGCTCCCCCTTGAGACCATAGACCGCCAAGGAAATACCGCCGAAGTCAAGACATGCGGCCGTCACGACCCCTGCATCGCCGTTCGCGGGGCTGAGGTTGTCAAGGCGATGGCGGCCATTGTGATGCTTGACGCCTGGCTTGTCAACCTCTCCGCCAAAGATTTCTGATGGGAAAGTATTACAAGGAATACGCCGACTTCCTCGCGGAGCATTTCCCCGGACGGAAGATGCAGAAGCTAACCGTCGACGCTGGATTCACATGCCCCAACCGCGACGGCACCCTCTCGACCGGAGGATGCGCCTACTGCAACAACAACTCCTTCTCCCCCGGCAGTCACGACGGACGCCGCCGGATTCCTCTCTCCTCACAGCTTGAAGAGAGCAAGAATTTCTTCCGCAGGAAGTATCCCCAGATGCGTTATCTGGCCTATTTCCAAAGCTACACCAACACCCACGGGGAGATGTCGCGGCTGCTCCGTCTCTACGACGAGGCCCTGGCCTGCGACGATGTCGACGGACTGATAATAGGCACACGTCCCGACTGCCTTCCCCAGCCGTTGATTGACGCGCTCGCCGCCCGCCACCACTCCGGCCGGTGGATAATGGTGGAACTCGGTGCGGAAAGCTCCCACGACACCACACTCAGCCGTGTCAACCGGTGCCATACATGGCAAGCCACGGTAGACGCCGTAGCCCGTCTCCGCCGGGCCGGACTCCCCGTTGGACTACACCTCATAATGGGCCTCCCCGGCGAGACCCGCCAGATGATGCTTGAGACAGTAGAACGCACGGCCCTCCTGCATCCCGACACCGTTAAATTCCACCAGCTCCAGATCATAGACGGCTCCACCCTCGCCCGCGAATGGAACGCAGGCAACCGCTTCGAGCTTTTCACCCCGGAAAGCTACCTTCCCCTCTGCCGCGACATCATCACCATCATGAACCGCCACTCCCCCGCCACCGCCATCGAGCGTTTCACCTCCCAGGCTCCCGCCGACCTCCTCGTCGCCCCCCGCTGGGGCCTCAAAAACTACCAGTTCGTCAACCTCCTCCAC
>CAMWVQ010000062.1 GCA_947177635.1 uncultured Porphyromonadaceae bacterium
CATCCGCCCGCCCCCGGGTGCTGGGGGGGGGGTATATGTTTAAACGACCCAGGTAATCCGGGGGTAGGAAAGGGGAGGGTCAGGGGAGTTTGCGGGAGAGGAAGAAGCGGCGGGTGAAGAGGAGGATGAGGAGGGTACCGGAGGTCTGGGAGGCGGCTGTGAACCAGAAGGCGGCGGAGTAACCGAGGTATTGGCTCAGGATGCCGCCGAGGAGGATGCCGAGGCCCATGCCGATGTCCCAGGAGGTGAGGATGGAGGAGTTGGCGGTGCCGCGCTGGTCGTGACGGGCCACGGAGATGAACATGTTGAGGAAGGCGGGGTACATGCGGCCGTTGCCCAGGCCGATTAGTAGAGCCGAGACGTAGAAGGCCCACAGGCCGGGAGCGAGCGCGAAGAGGGTATAGCCGACGGTGCTGATTATCGCCCCTTCGAGGGCGTTCTCGGTGAGTTTCCCCGCGCGCAACCCTTTGACGCCGTACAGGCGGGAGATGAAGAGGCCTCCGGAGAGGAGGGCGAAGAATATGCCGGTGCCGTCGACGATGCCGAGCTGCTGTTTGCCGTAGAGGGCGACATAGTTTGACATCACACCCCAGCATAGGCCGAAGAGGAGGATGTTGACCGCCATCAGCCAGGCGCGGGTCAGGAAGAAATGGTCCATGCTCAGGTGGGGCTTCCCCTCAACCGGCTTGCGGTAGGGGAGGCGGATGGCGGTGGAACACCAGAAGCCGAGCAGGGCCACGGCCAGTGATATCCAGAACAGGAGGGTGAAGTTGCCTGTCGCGCCGTAAACCCAGATTCCGGCCGAGGGGGCGACGGCCATGGCGAGGTTGTTGCTCAGGCCGTAGAAGCCTATCCCCTCGTTGCGGCGCGAGGAGGGGAGGACGTCGACGGCCACCGTCGAGTTGGCCACCGTGGCCGCGCCGAAGGGGAGGCCGTGGATGGTCCGGACGATGGCGAACATCAGCAGTGTGCCTGCCCCCACATATCCCGTGAAGCAGATGAAGAAGAAAAAGAAGCAGGTGACCAGCACCTTCTTGCGGTTGAAGCTGTCGACTATGAAGCCGCTGAACGGCCTGATCACAAGGGCCGCTATGACGTAGCCCGACAGCACGATTCCGATTGTGTCTTTGTCGGCACCGAACTGGGCGTCGAGGTAGATGGGCAGCAGCGGTGTCAGCAGGTAGAATGAGAAGAACAGCAGGAAGTTGCCTGCCATGGCTATGCAGTAGTCGCGGTTCCAGAGTCTCTCGAGGGCCTGGGTCTTCTCCCCCGGGATTGTTTTTTCGGGATGTTTTTCCATACCAACGGTGAAAATCGACCTGCAAATTTACGCAAAACCCGGCGTGGATGTGCTTTGTTAACTTTTATTTGCACTGCGGGGTAATAATCCCCACTGTTCGGCGTTAAGGATATATAGAGACAATAGAATCTTACATGAATATCAGCATATTTGGACTTGGATATGTAGGTTGCGTCGGTGCCGCCTGCTTCGCCTCGATGGGACACAAGGTAATAGGGGTCGACGTTTCGGCCACTAAGGTCAACCTCATAAACTCAGGTCGCCCGACAATCATAGAGCGCGACATCGAGGAACTTTGCCGCGCCGGCCACGAGGCCGGGCTGCTCTCGGCCACAGCCGATGTCGAGGAGGCGGTCTGCTCGACCGACATCTCTTTCATCGCCGTCGGCACCCCCGGGTCGGGCCACGGCCATCTCGACCTGTCATATATCTACGGAGTGGCCCGCGAGATAGGTGAAGCCCTCGCCAAGAAGGAGGGGTTCCACGTTGTGGCGATACGCAGCACTGTGATGCCCGGCACCAACCGGAAGGTCACCGAAATCATCGCCGAGGCCTCCGGAAAGATCCCCGGGGAGGATTTCGCCGTTGTCTCCAATCCGGAGTTCCTGCGCGAGGGAACCTCGGTGCGCGATTTCATGAATCCCCCGCTGACCCTGGTCGGCACCGACTCCCCCCGCGCGGCGGCGGTGATGGAGGAGCTTTACGGCCAGCTCCCCGCCGAATATATCTCCACCGACATCCCCGTGGCGGAGATAATGAAATATGTCAACAACACATTCCACGCCCTCAAGATTGTCTTCGGCAATGAGGTGGGAGCCATCTGCAAGACCCTCGGCATAGACTCCCACAAGGTGATGGACATATTCTGCCGCGACAGGCAGCTCAACATCTCCCCCTACTACTTCAAGCCGGGATTCGCCTACGGCGGTTCGTGCCTCCCCAAAGACACCAACGCCCTGCGCGCGCTGGCAGCCGACAATTATGTCGACGTGCCGGTAATCAACCATATCGAGAAGAGCAACGCCGTCCACCGCGACCGCGCCCTGGATCTGATCATGGCCCAGGGGAAAAGGAAAATCGGCGTGCTCGGCCTGAGTTTCAAGGCGGGCACCGACGACCTCCGCTGCAGCCCCATCGTTGAGGTGATAGAGTCGTTGCTCGGCAAAGGTTTCCTCATCTCGATATATGACAGGAATGTGGAGGTCAGCCGCCTCACCGGCACCAACCGCGACTTCATAATGAGCAAGATTCCCCACCTGCAGCATTTCGTCACCGACGACCTCGACGCCGTCGCCTCACAGGCGGATGTGCTGGTGGTCACCAACCGTGAGAAGGAGTTCGCCGACATCCCCGCGCGCTATCCCGGAAAGATTATCGTAGACCTCGTCAGGATGTGGGACACCCTCGACTATGACGGCCGCTATGACGGCTTGGCGTGGGCGCCCGTCAACACCAACCCCGCCCAGTCGGCCGAGACCGAGAGGGATTTCTGCAAATGCCGGTTCTGAACCGACGCCGAGAGCACTGACCGCAGGATGGGTAAGCTGGCCTGGTATTTCAACCGCCTCAGGGCGATGTCGCCCCGCGAAGTGATCTGGCGGCTGGAGCAGAAACGGCTCCAGCGGCAGGAACTGTCGCGTTTCAGGGAGAAACAGATGGTGACCCTCCCCCTTTATCCCGGGGTGGAGGGGCTGGTGGAGAAAGCTGTTTCGGCCCCCCGCCCCTCCCAGTCTCCCGCCGCTTCCAAAACTCCCGGTAATCCCAAGATTCCAAATACTCCCAACTCTCCCAATACTCCCCCCATCCCCGGTTCTCCCCTCTCAGGTGAGGCGATACGCCTGCTGGGTGGATTCAGCTATGAAGATTACGCGACCGACTGGCACGCCGGGTTCAACACCCCCCGCCGATGGCCCCTTGAGCCGAGCTACTGCCTTGAATACAAGCAGCGCGACGACATAGGGGACGCCCGCGTCAACTGGGAACTCAACCGTCACCGGCAGTTCACCCGCCTCGCCGCCCGGGGCGACGTGGCGCGACTGGAGACGCTTGTCGATGACTGGTCGGCCAAAAACCCGTTCCTCTGGGGAATCTCCTGGACCTCCCCGATGGAGATAGCCCTCAGGTCGGTTTCCTGGATGACAGCCGCCCGGTCGCTGATGGCCAATGGCGAGACCGGCGACGGACGCCTCCTCGGGAAGCTGCTCACCGGAGCGGCCAACATGACCGAGTATCTCACCCGCCACGAAAGCGGCTTCTCGTCGGCCAACAACCACCTGGTGGTGGAAGTGGCGGCGGTGGCCATCGCCGGATTCCTTTTCGGGAGAGAGGAGTGGGTGGAGACCTCGCTGTCGGTGCTTGACCGCGAACTGCCCCGCCAGGTGAGCGCAGACGGCGTAGACCTCGAAAGCTCGCTGCATTACCACGGCTTTGTGCTTGAGGCCTACCTGCTTGTTTGGCGAGAGATGAAAGCCGCCGGGCGGGAGGTAAGCCACGAGTGGCGCGACAGGCTCGGGAAGATGGCCCGCTTCGTGGCCGCGAGCCGTGTGGCCGACGGCGTATGGTGTGTGTTCGGCGATGACGACGAGGCGCGCATCTCTGACCCCGGTTTCGGCGACGCCGACTATTTCGACCGCCTGCTTGACCTGTACGGCTCCCTTTCGGGCGAGGATGCGAGGAGGCCAGCTCCCGGACGGTTGACATTCCCCGAGGGTGGTTACAGTTTCCTCCGTGAGGGGGATATGTTTGTCGGCATCGACCATGCCCCGTTGGGCTTCGGCTCCATCGCCGCCCACGGCCACAACGACATGCTCAGCTTCCAGCTGTTCCTCGGAGGACAGCCCGTTCTTGTGGATTCCGGCACATACCTTTACCATACCGACAGGGTCAGGCGTGACCTGCTGCGTTCCACGAGGATGCACAACACCGTGACCGTCGACGCCATGGAGCAGTCTCAGATGCTCGGGGCCTTCCTGTGGGGGAAGAAAGCTGAATGCCGCCTGCTGGATACAGCCTCCGACGGCCTGACAGCCTCGGCGAAGGGGTTGTCGGGCGTCACCCATACCCGCCGCTGGAAAATCGCCGCCGCCTCAGGTGTGACGACGCTGGAGGTGACCGACAGTTTCGACAGGGATTGCCGGTGGGAAGCCACACTGATAGCCGCGCCCGGCCTCGGGGTCTCGGTGAAAGATGACCGGAGGGCTGAAATCGGCTCCCTGCTTAGTGTGGAGACCGCTTGCGGGAGGATTGTCACCGAAAATGTGGAGGTGGCGGCTGAATATGGCAAGCTTGCCCACGCGACGGCGATAAGGATTGTTGGCAATTCTCGCGAAAATATTGTAACTTTGCAGTCGCTCTGACCGCCGACAACTCGTAACCAATGGCGGACGGCAGCCATTTACCGCCATGAACCGCAAAATCCTCATCATAGTCGAGAACCTCCCGGTGCCGTTTGACACACGCGTATGGCAGGAGGCGACAACCCTTGCCCGCGAGGGCTACACCGTCTCGGTCATCTGTCCCAAAGGGAAAGGATACAACAAGGAGTATGAGCACCTTGAAGGGGTGCATATCTACCGCCACGACCTACCCAAGGAGGGTAACGGCCCGCTGGGCTACGCCCGGGAGTATTTCTCCGCCCTATGGCACGAATACCGCCTCGCCCGCAAAGTCTACAAGGAGCGGGGCTTCCATGTCATCCACGGATGCAACCCCCCCGACAACATCTATATGGTGGCCGCGAGGTTCAAGGGGAAAGGTGTCGACTATGTCTTTGACCACCACGACATCTGCCCCGAGCTGTATGAGGCGAAGTTCGGTAAGACCACCGGCCCCCTCTACAAGAGCCAGCTATGGCTCGAACGCCACACCTACGACCATTGCACCTTCGCCTTCGTCACCAACGAGAGCTACAAGGAAATCGCCATCAGGCGCGGCGGCATGTCGCCCGACAAGGTGCATGTCTTGCGCAGCGGCCCGAGGCTCGAAAGGCTCAAGATACAGCCCCCGAAGCCTGAAATCAAGCGCGGTAAGAAATATATGGTGGGCTACCTCGGGGTCATCGGCCAGCAGGAGGGGATAGAATACCTCCTCGACGCCGCCCGCTACCTGCGCGACGAGAAGGGGCGCGACGACATCTTCTGGGGAATCGTCGGCGGCGGCCCCCATCTCGACGCCCTGCGCCGCAAAAGCGAGGAGATGGGGTTGCAGGACATCGTGGAGTTCACCGGACGTGTCTCCGACGAGATGATGCTCGATTACCTCAACACCGCCGATGTCTGCGTCAACCCCGACGAGTACAACGCGATGAATGACAAGTCGACGATGAACAAGGTGCTGGAATACATGGCCCTCGGGAAACCTATCGTGCAGTTTGACCTCACCGAGGGACGCTATTCGGCGCAGGAGGCGTCGCTCTACGCCGAGCGCAACAACGCCCGCGACCTCGCCGACAAGATAGCGATGCTGCTCGACGACCCGGCCCGGCGCGGGAAGATGGCCGCCATCGGCCGCGAGCGCATCCTCAACGAACTGAGCTGGGACCACACCTCCCGCGCCCTCATCTCGGCCTACGACGCCTATTTCCGCGCCCGGGGCCTGTAACCTCTCCCAACCTTCCGAATTTCCCAATTATCCCAAAACTCCCAATTATCCCAAAACTCCCAAAATTCCTGTCCCCTCAAAAACAACGCTTCGCAACGCCGGCCCGGAAGCCGACATTGCGAAGCGTTGTTTATATGGCTGGATTGTCAGGGAACGAGGAGCTTCCGCGAGCCGTGGCCCGGGAGGGTCAGGATGCAGATGCCGGGAGCGGCGGATAGGGTGTTGCGTCCGGCGTGGAGGGTGGCGGTTGCCACGGTCTTGCCGTCGGGGGTGGTCAGGATGGCCTGCCCGTCGAGGGTGATGTCAGCGGGGATGGTGACAATCACCTGGCCGGGGGCGGTGGCGACATTGATGCCTGAGGCATTGATTCCGGCGATTCCGGAGGCCGCCACGACATCCGCACGGTTGGAGAGGGGGTGGAGTCCGCCGTAGCTCTTCTCGGCGGCCACATAATAGGTGGCGTCGCCACGGAAGTCATCGGTGTAGCTGCGTCCGGTCAGTCCGGAGGCGATGACCTCGCCGTCGCGCAGGACTGAGTAGGTGAGGGCCGAGGGGATTGACTGGGCGGGGGTGTAGCTGATGTCGTCGAGCTGCAGGCCGAAGATGTTGCGGCTCACATAACGGATGGCGAAGAAACGGGCATCGGCGGGGAGCTCGAAGCCTACCTCCTCCCAGTAGGGGGTCTTGTCGGCGTCGCCGGTCTTGGTCTGGAAGGTGGAGATGAGCGAGAAGTCTTCGACATCATTTCCGGTGGTTGAGGCGTAAAGCTCGAGGGTCTCGGAGCCGTAGGCGTAATGGAGCGGACGCACATAGAAGCTGACGGCTGTGCCACCCTTTACCTCGGGGGAAATCAGCCAGTCGTCGGCACTGACATTGTAGTCGAAGGGTGAGAAGACGATCAGCGAGCGGGCCGAGAGCTGGTATCCGGCATAGATGTAGTCGAATCCGGCGTCGGCGTAGTCCCATACCTGCCAGGCCTTGGGGGTGCCCATTCCGGGGAAGGAACGGCCCGAGAAGCCCAGCACGCGCTCGCCGTCACGGTCCACATTGGTGAAAAGTCCGAGGGAGCTGCCGAAGTCCCAGGGGGTAAGCCCCTCGCAGTTGAGCAGCCCGGAGTCGGTGCGGGGTGCCGACCAGGAGAGGTTGACGGTGGAGGAACCGCCGTCGCGTTCGGCGCGGAGGTCGCGCACCACATACTCAGCCTGCACCGTCAGGCGTGTCTCCCCGAAGATGGTGTTGTTGTCGGGGTCGTTGTCATTCTCAACAGCCACGGTGATGTCGTAATACAGCTCACCGGCCATTCCGGCGTCGAGGATGACGTCATAGCCCAGGGTCGCGGTCTCACCGGGGCGGAGGGTCATCTCACTGCCGGGACGGGAGGCTTCGGGGAATGAAGTCACATCGCCGTCGAGGGTGGTGAAGTTGAGTTCGGGTATGGTGAATGTCAGCTCCTCGCGGCCATAGTTGGCGGCCAGGAACTCCCAGTGAGTCTCCTTCTGGGCCACCATGGAGGAGTGGACGGTGGTCTCGCGCAGGGTCAGCTCGCGGTCGAAGTAGTTCTCCATGCCGTAAGCGTCGAGCATCCAGATTTCATCGTCGTAGTTCCCGGTGAAGCCGAAGTCGACAACCGGCTCTATCCACTGCTGTCCCATCAGGGCGGCGGGGAGGGGGAGGGAGCAGGTCTGCCATCCGGCGGTCTCGGCGGGGTGGATGGTGCCGATGGGCACGACACCGCCATAGGTCAGCGCGCTGACCTCGGTGGTGGCGCAGTGGGGATGGTTGTAGATGCGCAGCACGATTCGTGCGCCGTTTTCGGTGATTGTCGAGAACTTGGGGAGATGGAGCGCGCCACGGGCCGCTCCCTCCTCCTGGGTGAAGGCAATCAGGGCTTTCCCGGAAGCGTTGGCGGCTTCGGGGAGGGCATCGGCGGGATTCTCGAAATACCAGTCGAGGGTGTATTCCTCGCCGGGGCGGTCCATGGCGATCGGCTGGAGGGTTATCTCACCTCCGGCGAACTCCTCCACCGCCGGGATGCTGTAGGGCTTGCCGAGCATCAGCCCCTTTCCGACAGGGGTGTCACACTCTCCGGCCACATTGGTGGGGGTTACGGCGAGGTAGTGCATCTCCAGGGGGTATGACCCGGGGATGGAGTAGGTGAATTCACATACCCCTTCGGTCTGCCCCACGCGGGTGTATGCGCCGCCCCCTGAAGAGTGGCGGATGATGAAGGTCATCTGCGAGGGGTCGGCGTAACCGCCGTTGGCTCCATCGGTGGTTTGCGTCCAGGTGATTGTCATCGTGCGGTTGTCCTCGCTGCAGGTAGCAGTGAGTCCGGTGACGGGTGAGGGGATGTCTTGCCCGGTGTAGACCCTTACGGAGGTGGGGTTGGAGGCCCCGGCGGCGTTGCTGACGGTGACGGTCACGTTGCCGTAGCCCTGTCCGTTGAGGATTTCGGCGGTCATCGTCTCGCCGGGTTTCCCGGTGAGGGTCTTTGACTCCTGCGAGGTTGAGATGAGGGCTGTGAGGTCGGCCGAGGCGTCGAGTGTCTCGCCGGCCTCGCTTGTCAGGGGCATGGAGAAGGTCACGACGGCCTGTTCGCTACCCATCGGGGCACCCTCGGCCGCGAGGTCGGTTACCGGGGAGGGGACTGTGGTCTGGCGTCCGTCGGTCTCCACCACGAAGTCGCGTATGAAGAGATGGAAGGCGTTTTTCTTCGAGGTGGCACGGACGGCCAGGTAGGTCTTGCCGGTGTGGGTGGGGGCGAAGGAGAACTCCATCGGGGTGAAGGCCTCGTTGCGGATTTCGGGGGAGGTGTGGATTTTGCGCATGGAGGCGGGGTCGGGGGTCTCACCCTCCCATACCTCGTAGGTCTCGGTGAACTTGGGGCTGTCGCCCATGCCGCGCACGTTGAAGGCGAAGCGCACCATGTCGGCGGTGGAGGTGATGTTGATGGCGGGGAGTATCAGCCAGTCGTCGGCGTCGTTGTTGATGGAGAAGTTGTAGCGAACGGCCCCGAAGGGTTCGTAGTAGCTCCATACACCGTCGTCACCGTTGGCGTTGATGGCCATGAATTCGTTGTATTCCTCCTTTGTGGGCTGCATCGAGAAGGGGAGGGCGTAGGTGTCACCCTCGCTGACAAGCTGCAGGGAGATGGCGCGCACTTGGGCTTCACCCTCGGTGTTGAGTCCGAGGTAGCGGATGCCACCCTGCGCTACACTGATGACGCGGCTGACGGTGGTGAACTCTTCGTTGGCGTCGAGGGTGAAGAGCGACTGGCGGGCGGCGTCGGCGGGGGCATTACCCATCGACACCTCCACAGCGTCTCCTTTGACCTCCATGGTGATTTTCACCCGGCAGTTGTCGGGGAGGATGAACGCGGGGGTGAAGCTCGTGGCGGCGGACACCTCGCGGAGGTCGGGGAAGTCAACCGGGAGGTGACGGGCGGGAGCCTCGTCGGTGGCTTCCAGGCGGAAATTGCGGGTCAGCAGCTTGTAGCGGTTGGCCGGAGACGAGCAATGGAGGGCCGGACGGTAGAGGCCCGGCCGGGTGACGGTGACGACAACCTCGCGGCGGTAGGTCTCGGTGCCGACGGTCGGGTCGGCGAAGACCTCGGCGAACTGTGTGGGGTCTTCCCCCTGGCCGAACAATACCTCTACAGATTCTCCGGTGCCCCAGCAGCGGGCGTCGAATGAGAATTTGTAGTTGCCGGCCTCCGGAATCTCGATTTCGGGGAAGAGGAGGTAGTCGTCGGCCGCCATCACCGGGTTCTGCTCATAGGCCATACCCTCGTTGGAGGGGTCGTAGAACCAGGTTTTGCCGTCGTCGTTGGTGTCGATGAACTGGAAGTGGCGTGTCTCTGAGGCCAGCGGCACCATCTCGAACGGTACGGTGAAGCCCTCCTGGGTTGCCGCCTCGATGAGGATGTTGCGGATGTAGAGGGATATGCCCGATTCGGGGGAGTTGCAGTGGACCATCACGTAGTATTCCCCGGCGGGGGTGGAGAAGTCGGCGGTCAAGACTCCATAGTTGAGGTTGGGGACACTCGTGCAGCTGTAGATGCTCACCGCGTCGGCGGCTGTGCCGGTAGGGGAGAGGCATATCTCGAATGTCTCGGGACGGAAGGTCTGTTTCGCCTCAAGCGAGAGGGAGTAGTTGCCCGAGGGGGCGTTGAAGTTGACGGGGCCGAGCACGAGGTAATCGTCGGCGGCTCCGGAGACCTGGAGACCTTCGTAGCATGCGGCTCCGCTCTCGAACTTCCAGGTCTTTCCGTCGCCGTTACCGTCGATGACGGCGGCTTGGTCGAAATCCTCCTGGGTCAGCAGGGGGAACTGTGCGGGAAGCCCTGCGGCCTGAACTTTTGCTTTGTGCATCCTCGGCAGTTGCCGGGCAACGATCTCCCGGAGATTGCTTTCGGCGAGGCCGTTCCTCGGCAGAGGGTTGGAGGCCTGCGGGAGCAACGGAAACAGTGCCGCCGCGGCCAGAAATAGTAAAGATTTGTTCATTAGTGATAAATGATTAGAGTGGGATATTGTCGGTATGAAGGCGAATGATTGGGCTTCATCCGCAAAGTTAAACAAAATCTGCCATTACTCCCTATATATCAGGGGGATTTATTTTGGGAATTTTGGGAATTTTGGGAAGTTTGGGAAGTTTGGGAATTATGGGAGGGGGATTTTGGGATGTGGGGGAATTTGGTTATCTTTGGGGTGATAATTACAGACGATGAATATAATGAGGATAGATTGGTATGAATGCTGTAAATAAGGAGTTTATAAGGCCGATTGGGGATTACAGGGGACTGATTGTTTATAAGAAGGGGGAGTGTATCTATGATTTGACTTTTCATTTTGCCAACCGGTTTCTGGACAAGAAGGACAGGACGGTTGACCAGATGGTGCAGGCGGCGCGTAGCGGGAAACAGAATATCATTGAGGGGTCGGCTGCGGCGGTTACTTCCCGCGAGACTGAAATCAAGCTTTTCAATGTCGCCAAGGCGAGTTTCGATGAGCTTTTGGCTGATTATGAGGATTACCTGAGGGTGAGGGGACTGGGGTTGTGGGATGAGGAGAAACAACGACGGGTGAGGGATTTCTGTAAGGTCAACAATGATTCGGAATTATACCGGAGGATTGCGCCTTTGAGGGATGATGTGACGTTGGCTAATCTCTGTATCACGATGATTCGTCAGGAGCTGTATTTGCTGGTCAGACTGATTGAAAAGGCCAAACGCGATTTCCTGGAGAATGGAGGAATCAGGGAGGAGATGAGCCGCGCAAGACGGGAGTATCGGAGGAGAAATGAGGGATATTGATGGGGGAGGATTGGTGGAGGATGGGAATTTTGGGAGTTATGGGAGATTTGGGAGTTATGGGAGATTTGGGAGTTATGGGAATTATGGGAAATTTGGGAATTTTGGGCCCAAAGTTTTTGAGGCGCCTAAGTTCATCAATTTTCCCAAATTTCCCATTATTCCCATTGAAGATGACAAGGCCCCGGGGGCCGCGCTGGGCGCGGTTACCGGGGCCTGTGATGGTGGGGGAGGGGCGGGTTAGAGGCGGGCCTTGATGGCGGCGGTTTCAGCTTCGTAGCCGGGCTTCTCGAGGAGCGCGAACATGTTTTTCTTGTAGGCTTCGACGCCGGGCTGGTTGAAGGGGTTGACGTCGAGTAGGTAGCCTGAGATGCCGCATGCTTTCTCGAAGAAGTAGATGAGCTCGCCGAGGTATTCCTCTTTGAGGGCGGGGATGGTCACCTGCATGTTGGGGACGTTGCCGTCGACGTGGGCCAGGCGGGTGCCGAGTTCGGCCATCTTGTTGACTTCGTCGACGCGTTTGCCGGCGAGGTAGTTGAGGCCGTCGAGGTTGGCTTCATCTGAGGGGATGATGGTCTCTTTGTCGGCCTTGGCCACGGAGAGGACGGTCTCGAAGATGGTGCGTTCGCCATCCTGAATCCACTGTCCCATGGAGTGGAGGTCGGTCGAGTTGTCGACTGAGGCGGGGAAGATGCCCTTGCCGTCTTTGCCTTCGCTCTCGCCGTAGAGCTGCTTCCACCATTCTCCGAAGTAGTGGAGTTTGGGGTTGTAGTTGACCATGATTTCGATTTTCTTTCCGGCGCGGTAGAGGGCGTTGCGGGTGGTGGCGTAGAGGAAGCTGGGGTTGGAGTCGTTGGCTTCGACTGTGGCGGCTTCCATGCGGCGTGCGCCTTCGAGGAGCTTGCGGATGTCGAATCCGGCGACGGCGATGGGGAGGAGTCCTACGGGGGTGAGGACTGAGAAGCGTCCGCCTACGTTGTCGGCGATGACGAATGTCTTGTAGCCTTCTTCGGTGGCGAGCTGGCGGAGGGCGCCGCGCTTCTCGTCGGTGATGGCCACGATGAGTTTGGCGGCCTCGGCCTTGCCTACCTGCTTCTCAAGCTGCTCTTTGAGCAGGCGGAAGGCGATGGCGGGCTCGGTGGTGGTTCCTGACTTGGAGATTACCACGATGCCGAATTTCTTGTCTTTGAGGAAGTCCTGGAGCTCGTTGAGGTAGTCTTCACCGATGTTCTGGCCGGCGAAGAGGACGTTGCAGCGACGGGAGTCGCCTTTCTCGCGGAGCATCGAGAAGCTGTCGCCGAGGGCCTCGATGACGGCTTTGGCGCCGAGGTAGCTGCCGCCGATGCCGATTGCCACCACGAACTCGCAGTTGTCGCGGAGTTCCTTGGCTGCGGCCTCGATGTCGGCCACGAGGCTGTCGGGGGTCTCGGAGGGGAGGTTCACCCAGCCGAGGAAGTCGGAGCCGAGTCCGGTTCCCTTGTGGAGTTTCTCGAGGGCGGATGCTGCTTCCGGGTCAAGGGCCTGGATCTGCTCGCCTGTTACGGTCTGAAGGACATCCTTCACATTGACTTTGATTGTTTCCATTTCGATATTGAAAGTTTTGTGTTGGTATCTTGGTCTTTGGGAGAGAGGCTGTTATGGGG
>CAMWVQ010000063.1 GCA_947177635.1 uncultured Porphyromonadaceae bacterium
CCCCACCCGGGGAGGTGTTGCTGCTCACCTCCCTCGCCAACGCGTCGTTCTGCCGCCTCTTCGGGGGAGACCTGACGGCTGTCGCCATGGTGTTCATCGCCACCCTCGCCGGCTTCAAGCTCAAGCAGATAATGATGGCCGACAAACGCGACATCAGGGTGGTGTTTCTCTGCTGCGCCTTCTTCTCGGCGGCCATATGCGCCGGGGCCCACATATTCGACCTGGGCAAGACCCCCGAGATAGCCCTCGGGACGAGTGTGCTTTACCTCATCCCCGGGGTTCCATACATCAACTCGGTCAGCGACCTGCTGGCCAGCCACTATCTGTGCGCGTTCAGCCGCTTTGTCGACGCGCTTGTGCTGACGGCCTGCCTGTCGGTGGGCCTGTGTGCGGGCATGTACCTGCTCGGGCTGCGGATGTTCTGACCCCGGGTTCCCGCTTTTCTGAAAAATTCCTCATATGGAGCTTACACTGATATTGAAAATTCTTGAGGACGGATTGTTCGCGGCGATAGCCGCCATCGGTTTCTCCTCAATCAGCAACACCCCCCGCCGGGCCTACCTCTGCTGCGGGGTCACCGCCGCCGTGGGCCACGCGCTGCGTTTCATCCTGATGGCCCCCGACCTGGGGGGGATGGGCATCATCTGGGCCAGCACCCTGGCGGCGTTTGTCATCGGCATACTCGGTGTGTTGCTCGCCCCGACGGTCAAATGCCCCGCCGAGGTGTGTCTCTGCCCCGCGCTGCTGCCGATGATTCCGGGGATGTATGCCTACCGCGCCGTGGCCGCCACCATCTCCTGCCTCTCCGCGGCCGACGAACCCGACTTCAACCATTACCTATACCTTCTCAACTACAACGGCATGACCTGCGTGTTCGTCATAATCGGCATGGTGGTCGCCGTCAACCTGCCGGTATTCATGATGAAGAAAATATCATTCCAGGCCACCCGTTGAGGAGTGCCGGCATATCATACCCGCCTATCCTATGGAACTAAGACAACTGAGATATTTCGTGAAAGCGGCCGAGACCCTGAGCTTCTCGGAGGCCGCACGCGCCCTCAACATTGCCCAAAGCACCCTCTCGCAACAGATAAAGCAGCTTGAGGATGACCTGGGGGTGACACTCTTCAACCGCCCCGGCCACTCGCTGACCCTGACCGAGCCGGGGGTGGAGCTGTTGCCCCGGGCGAGGAAAACCCTCTGCGAGGCACAGGCCTGCGTCAGCCGGATGCAAGACCTCGGCGACCTCAGGGCAGGCACCCTTGACATCGGCGTCACCTACTCGTTCAGCCCAATCCTGACAGAGACAATCATCGACTTCATGAAACGCCACCCCGGGGTGAAGCTCAACATCCACTACAAGCCGATGGCCGAACTGATGGAGATGCTCCACGAACGTTCGGTCGACTTCGTGCTGGCGTTCCGCCCCCTCGCGCGCGACCCAGAAATAGAGTCACACGTGCTGTTCGACAACCAGCTGTCGGTCATCGTGCGCGACAACCACACCCTGGCCGGGTCGGGCAAGGTGACCCTGGCCGAACTCGCCCGCCACGACCTCGCCCTCCCAACCCGTGGCCTGCAGGCGCGCAACGCATTCGACCATTGCGTCGCCCCCCATCTCTTCCCGCTCAAAGTCAAAATCGAGCTGAACGAGGTCAACATACTGCTGAAACTAATCAAGCAGAGCGACCTGGTGACGGTGCTGGCCGAAGCCACCGTCCACAACGAGAGCGGCGTGCGCGCCATCCCCCTCGACATCCCCTCAAACAACATGGAGGGATGCGTCCATATGCTGCGCGACTCCTACCACAAACGTTCCGCCATTGAGTTCATCAGGTTGCTGAAAGAGTCAAACGCGGTGCGCCAGCGTGTCCGCGACTGGTTCAGCTGAGAAACCACACCCTTCACTGGGGCGGAAAACCACTACTTTTTAGAGGGCCGTTTTCGGCGAACCGTCTTTGTCAATCAACTTGTTAGCTTCAAAAACCACTACTTTTTCAGACAGCGGTATTGTGGCGGCGGGAGGGATTCGCTTATTTTGCCGGAAATTTAACCCAAAGAGAGTGTCTCACACATATCATGAAAAATTGCTTTAACCTCAAGAGAATTTCAGCGGTTGCCGCTTTGGTCTGGATTGCCGCAGTCTCCCTCTTCGGAGCAGACCGGCTCCTGGTTGTCGGCGACGCCACCTGGGGAAAATGGAGTCTCGACCGCACCTCCGTGATGGTGCGCGACAATGCCGATGACAACATATTCCGCTACACCGGCTGGCTCGAAGCCGACCAGGAATTCAAGTTCCTGGCCCAGGCCCAGTGGGACCAGGTGGAATACCGAAACGCCTCAGAAAATCCCTACGACATATCGCGCCTGGCCTATTCTGACAACGGCAGCGCGCCCGACTACAAGTTCAAGGTCGGCGAAAGCGCCAACTACACTGTCACATGTGACCTCGGGGCGATGACCATATCCGTTGTGAAGGCGGGATACCAGCAGGCTCCGATACTCCACAATGTGCTATACCTCGTGGGCTCGGCGACTCCGGGTGAATGGGCGTTGTGGCAATCGCTCCCCCTGGCGCAGGAGGGTTCCAACCCGTTCCGTTTCTCGGGGAGGGTGTCGCTCAAGCCCGGCACATTCAAAATCGCCACCAACTGTTACGGCGACTACAACGAGCAGAAGTTCTTTTTCCGTGATCCTTCCGACAACGGGCGCGTGTCAGAGGATGGGACTGACGACCGCCAGTGGACAATCGACATGTCAGGGGATTACCTCGTGACCGTCGACCTGGAGGCGTCGACCATCTCGATCAAGCAGGTCTCGGGGCAGCCCGGCGATTTCCTCGGGGAATACCGTGGCTGGAGCCGCGAGGGTAACTCCGTGGTGATTTCCGCCGCCAACGGAACCCTCACCCTTACCCCTTATAATGACTATGTAGTGAAGGTGTTTCCCCGCGCCAACGGCGACAACACCCCCGAACGCCGCTCCATAAGCGTCTACGCCTCTCCGCAGGGCAGCTTCTCGGTGGCAGAGGAGGGTGACGCCATCGTGCTGCGCACCGCCGCCACTGTCGTTTCCGTGGCCAAGGCCGATTGCCATGTCAGCTTCTCTGACATCTCGGGCAGACTTGTGCTGCGCGAGAAGAACGGTCTTGACAACAGTTCGGCTCCCCGCACCGCCTCTTTCGAGGGGATGAACGAGGAGGCGTTCTACGGCGGTGGCTACAATGGCCAGCGAATCAACCACAACGGCTCGACCCTGGTCATGAACAACCGCCAGACAGGCGGCTGGGACTGCGACTGGGAGGCTCCCCACAATATCTGCATACCTTTCGTGGTGTCGACCGGCGGCTACGGCCTCCTCTTCGACGACCATCACCGCCACGCGCGCATCACCCCCTCTTCGGCGGGAACCACCTACTACTCAGGTTCCCCCACCCCCATCGCGTACTATTATGTAGGCTCGGCCGACGGCGGAATGGCCTCGGTGCTCGAGAACTACACTTTCCTCACCGGACGCCAGGAACTCCCCCCTTACTGGGCCTTGGGCTATATGACCTCACGCTATGGCTACCACTCCCAGGAGGAGGCCGAGGGGGTCGTTGCCTCGGTCAAGAATGCCGGACTCCCCATCGACGCCATCGTCTTCGACCTCTACTGGCAGGGTGAGGGGAACAACGGCATGGGCAACCTCGACTGGCACACCCCCAAGTTCCCCGACGCCAGGAAGATGATGGCAGACTTCGCCGCGCAGGGTGTCAGGACCATCTGCATCACCGAACCCTTCTTCACCTCTGACTCCCGCAACTATTCCGTGCTGAAGGAGAAGGGGTATCTCGCCGACGATGATGTCTCCAACATGTGGTGGCTCGGCTCGGAGAAGGTGGGCCTCATCGACTCCTCCAACCCCGAGGCGATGGACTGGATGTGGGAGTTCTACAAGCAGCGCACCCAGGAGGGGATGGGGGGCTGGTGGCTCGACCTGGGAGAACCCGAGAGCCACGACGACGACTCCAACCACATGGGCGGCAGTGTCGACCAGGTGCACAATGAGTTCGGCGACCTCTGGACCAGCCGCGTCCACCGTGGCTACAAGGAGGATTTCCCCGACGTGCGCCCCTTCCTGATGCCCCGCGCCGGAACCGCCGGTATGCAGCGTTACGCGGCGTTCCCCTGGTCGGGCGACATCAAGCGTTCCTACAAGGGGCTGGAAGCACAGATTCCCGCGTTGCTCAGTTCGGGCATGTCGGGAGTGGCCTACATGGGCAACGATGTCGGCGGCTTCGCGGCCGACGGCGTCGGCACCGACTCCTG
Organism: uncultured Porphyromonadaceae bacterium; assembly: GCA_947177635.1. Lineage (GTDB taxonomy): Bacteria > Bacteroidota > Bacteroidia > Bacteroidales > Muribaculaceae > UBA7173. The sequence goes on from CAMWVQ010000063.1 coordinate 4,311, forward strand.
GCTCTACCTCCGCTGGATCGAGATGGCGACATTCTCCCCGATGATGCGCACCCACTCCACCGACCGTCCCGAGCCTTACCTGCCTGAATACTCCGACGTGTTCGGGGCTGTCAGGAAATATCTCCACCTGCGCTACAGCTATCTGCCCTACACCTACACCCTCGCTTACGAAAACGCCACCAAAGGCACCCCGCTTGCCCGTCCGCTCAATTTCCACGATGTAGACGGGGCCACACCCTCCCCCGCCGGATGCCGCGACCAGTATCTCTGGGGACGCGACATCATGGTGGCCCCGGTGGTGACCCTGAACACCTTCAAGCGTTCCATCACCTTCCCGCAGGGTAACTGGGTCGACCTCAACGACCTGACGAAGGTGTATGCCGGAGGGTCGACCGTCGAGTATGACGTGCCGCTGGAGAAGCTCCCCTATTTCGGCCGCGTAGGCGCGTTCATCCCGCAGTTCTCGCAGACCGCCTACACCTCCACTTCCGAAATCGACAACACCCGCCTGACCGTCACCTACCTCATCCCCGCCACCCCAGGCCAGCAGGCCGCCGCCAGGACGGAAGGGAACGGAACGGTCAACCGCTCGACAATGTTCGAGGATGACCACACCTCGACCGGAACCCTTGAGAACGGTCAATATGCCGTCACTACTTTCGAAGGTGAGGAGACCACCGACGGCCATATCATCCGCGTGAACCACGACGGTTCATACGACGGGATGCCCTCAGCCCGCACATACACATTCGTGGTGCCGGGCTACACCAAGCCCCTCAAGAGCGCCGGCACACCTGACGAGGAGCTGCAGCGCGTCTCCACCCGCGAGGCGTTCGACGCCGCCACAGACAACACATACTTCCTTGACGGCGACAACACCCTCTACCTCAAGAAGGTGATGCCCACCGACAGCAACAGCTCCATCACCATAAGCTCAAAGGATTATGTCAGCTCGCTGGAGGAAATCACAGCCGACGGCCGGGTGGTGCTGGAATACTCACCGGCGACTGGCCTCCTCTCCTACTCGCTGCCTGAAGGCTCCACCGAAACCTCCCTCGCCGTGACAGACCTCCGCGGCTCCGTGGTGGCGGAATACAACAAGCTGACGGCCAGCTCCACCATCTGCCAGGTGGCCATCCCCTCGGCGCCCCACGGCCTGTACCTGGCCACCCTCGCGGGCTGCCTCCCCTCGGGAGTGAAAATCAACCGCACCATAAAACTGCCCATACACTAATTCCAATCCGAATCAGACAGAAATCTCCTTAAAGGCTATATTGCATAGCCCATCTTCCGGCAGGGACACCGCGTTGGCGATGTCCCTGCCGACCATATATGTTTAATAACATATAACCATTTGGAACAAAATTTCAGAACCGATGTTAAGAAATATAAACGCTGTCATCAGCTACCGCCAGCGAGCGGCACGGTGGCTCCGCTTCTTACCAACACATCTACCATTCGTTAAACTAATTTACAGCCCAAAATGAAAAAGTTCGCTTCAATGCTGCTGCGCGGCGCCGCCCTGTCACTGGTGCTGGCACTCTCCTCATCCTACGCATTCTCACAGGATGCCCCTGCCAAGAAAATAAAGGACCACCGCACCGCTCCTGAACTGTTCTTCCTCCAGGAAGGAGATGTCCCTAACAGCTACCTGCTGCTCCCCCCTCCACCGGATGGAGCATCCATCACATTCCTCAACGACCAGGCCCGCTACAGCTGGGGCAAGACCCAGCGCAACACCGACCGGGGCGCGCAGGCTTTCCGTGACGCCAGAGTCGAAGGCAACGGTGTGCCGATGGCCTTCTCGGAGGCGTTCGGCGTGAACATCGACGAGCAGACCGCTCCCGAAATCCTCAAGCTCATCGTCGGGATGCGCGAGGATGCCGGAGACCTCGGTACCCGCGAGGCGAAGAATTACTACAACCGCCAGCGTCCGTTCGCCTTCTACGAGGAGGACACATGCAACCCCGAGCAGCAGGAGGAACTTTCGACCAACGGCTCATATCCCTCGGGCCACACATCTATCGGATGGGCCACTGCCCTCGTGCTGGCAGAAATAAACCCCGAACGCCAGAATGAGATTCTAAAGCGCGGTTACGAGATGGGTGAAAGCCGTGTAATCTGCGGATACCACTTCCAGAGCGACGTTGACGCCGGCCGAATCACCGGAGCCGTCACAGTGGCCCGACTCCACGCCGACCCCGCCTTCCAGGAACAGCTCGCCAAGGCCAAGGCTGAGTTCAAGAACCTCAAGAAGGCCGGCAAGGTGGCCAAAGGCACCCCCGTCCCCACCCCGACAACTTCTGATTGACTCCAGGCAAAATTCTTACCTTAGAATACGTTTCTTTTATTTACTGTCAGCTATGAAACCCTCAATATTAGCACTCGCCGCGGCCTCGATGCTGGCCATGTCGGCAACGGCCCAGGAATCATCCGAGCCTAAATTCACCATCAAGCCCACCGGGCGCATCCTCATGGACGGCGCGGTATATCTCGGCGGCAACGACGACTACAATGACGAGTCGGGCGACAAGAAGTTTGTCGACGGCGTTGCCATCCCCGACCTCCGCCTCGGCGTGAAAGCCGGCTACGGCAAGTGGAAAGCCAAAATCGACGTCGGCTTCGGCTACGGCAAGGTGAGCCTAAAGGATGTCTACATCGAATATGACTTCAACGAGAACCATCTGCTGCGCGGCGGTTACTTCGTGCCGCAGTTCGGCCTCAACTCCGAGACCTCATCCTCGATGAAGCCCTCCTACGAGGAACCGACCTCCAACGAGTTCTTCTACGCCAACCCGCGTCTGCTGGCCCTGTCATATGTGTTTGACAAAGGTGACTATTTCGCCGCCGTGACCGCTTTCGCCGAGGCAAACGCGATGAAACAGAACGCAACCGAGATGGACAAACAGGGATGGGGAGCCCAGACACGCCTCGTATGGCGCCCGTTCCACTCCGAAGGCAACGCATTCCAGATCGGATGCTCGCTGAACTACTCCACCCCCACCGAGGATGACCATTCGGCATTCTCATACTCCGCCAACTTCCCCAGCCGTGTATCGAAAGTGAACCTGCTGACGGCCGATATCGACCACGCCCGAGGAATGTTCAAGATGACCCCGGAGCTGATGTTCATCCACAACAACTTCGCCCTGGAGGCCCAGTATTACTATATGAACGTGGCCCGCAAGGATGGTTTCCGCAACTACCGCGCACAAGGAGCCTACGGATTGTTCCGCACTCTGCTCTTCGGCGGCATCTACGGCTACTCTCACGCCGACTGCGGCATGGCCACCCCTCCCCCCAAGTCTCTCGAGCTTGTCCTGGGCTACAACTACACCAACGCCTCTGACTCCCGCGCCGGCATCTACGGCGGCATCACCAACGACGCCAGCTGCACCTTCAACTACTACATCAACAAGTACATGATCGCCCGCCTGCGCTACTCCTACACCAATGTGCGTGACCGCCTCGTTGAAGGGCTCCTCCCCTCGCGCCACGTCAACACCATCGAGGCCCGCCTGCAGATCATTTTCTGACCCGAGACCTCACTGAAACAGACCGGCCCATCCCCGGGGCAGACGACTCTCAGTCGTCTGCCCGAAGGATGGGCCGGCTTCACATTACGGATTGGTCAATCAGCTGCCGCCTGGATTCACAAATGGGCCCATGTGTTAAAAAATGTTGGGATGGAGGGGCCGACGGGGGTTTTTCGATGGAAAAGGGGGATTGGTCAAATCGGCGGCAAAGGGTTTTAAACTTATTGCGTACCTTTGCGTCTGTATTTGTGTGAGGGCTGGCAGAGGCCTTGTCGACCGACGGGGCACCGCTGTCACGACCCAGGGTTCACTTCCCCCATTATGTTTACCATCATGCAGGGACGCGCCAAGGCGCGTCCGCATCATCTTGCGGTGTTTTTACCACCCCCTTTCCAATCAGACAGGACATAAATATGAGAGCAAAAAGAGGTTTTATGGTTTTGCCCGGACTGCTGGCGGCGGTGGCCGCCTGGGCCTACTCGGTCTCCGGAGTCATCACTGACCAGAGCGGCGAGCCGCTGTCAGACGCTACGGTGCGTCTGCTGTCGGCCCGCGACTCGGCGTTTGTCACCGGCGGAGTGGCCGACCTTGACGGCCGTTTCTCCCTCGCGGGCGTAGGCAAGGGCAAATACATCATAGAGGCGAACTACATAGGTTACCAGAAGGGATACCGCAACGTCTCGGTGACCAACGCGTCGGTAAAGGCCGACACACTCCGTCTGGACGACTCGTCAATCATGCTCGGCGAGGTGAACGCCATCGGTGTGAAGACCCCCATCAAGGTTATGACCGACACCATCGAGTTCAACGCCGACAGCTACAAGACCCAGCCCAACGCCGTGGTCGAAGACCTGCTCAAGCGTCTGCCCGGCGTGGAGGTGGACTCGGAGGGTAAAATCACGGCCAACGGCAAGGAGGTGACCAAGATTCTCATCGACGGCAAGGAGTTCTTCGCCGACGACCCCAAGGTGGCGTCGAAGAACCTCCCGGTCAACATGGTCGACAAGCTGCAGGTGGTAGACCGCAAGAGCGACCTGGCGCGCCTTACCGGAGTGGATGACGGGGAGGATGAGACGGTCATAAACCTCACGGTCAAACAGGGTATGAAAAACGGCTGGTTCGGCACCGTCGAGGCCGGTTACGGCACCGACGACCGCTACCAGGCCACTTTCAACGTCAACCGTTTCTGGAACAACAACCAAATTACCTTCATCGGCTCGGCCAACAACACCAACGACCTTGGGTTCACCGACGGCAACGGCAACCGTTTCCGCCGTTTCGGAGGAGACCAGGGCATCAACAACTCGCAGAGCTTCGGCGTGAACTTCAATGTCGGCAAAGACGAGATATTGCGCGTGGGGGGTGACGTGATGTATTCCCACACCGACCGCAACACCATCAAGCGCCAGAACCGCCAGTATCTGTTCCCCGACTCGGTCTCATACGAGAACTCCTCGTCAGACGCCACCGACAAGGGCCACAATGTCCGTGCCGACTTCCGCATCGAGTGGAAACCTGACTCGTTCAACACCTTCGACTTCCGCCCCAACTTCTCGTTCAACCAGAACGACAGCCGCTCGCTGGCGGTAGACACCCTTTTCGCCGGCGAGCCCGGACTTCCTCGCGTGAACCGGTCGTTCAACACGACCAACTCACTTGGCCGCAGCTGGGAGTTCGGCGGACGCCTGATATACAACCACAATTTCGCGAACCGCCGCGGGCGCTCCTTCTCAATCATGGCCAACTACCGGTTCTCTGATGTCACCGAAGATGAACGGTCGCTGTCATACAACCATTTCTACCGCATACTCAACAAGATGGGCAGCGACTCAATCGACATCTACAACCAGTATGCCGACAACCACACCTGGGCCAACAACGTCTCGGCCCGCGTGAGCTGGACAGAACCGCTGGGCGATGTCCGCAAAGGCAACTTCCTGACCTTCAGCTACCGAATACAGTACCGCTGGAACAACGCCGACAAGAATGTCAACCGCCAGCTCCCCATCGACCCCTATGCCTACGTCGAGAACCCCTACGACGCCATCCTCGGCCCGTCGGAATATGTCGACTCCCTCTCGAACAGCTTCCGCAACAACTTCATGACCCAGGACATCCGCATCGGCTACAAGAAGGTGTCGAAGATGTACAACCTCGACGCCGGTCTCTCGCTGGTGCCCTCGATGTCGAAATCGACCAACCTCATCAACGGCGCCAAGAGCATCCCCGAGCGTTGGGTGTGGAACTTCGCCCCCTTCGCGCGCTTCCGCTACAAGTTCGACCAGCAGAGCAGCCTCAACCTCTTCTACATGGGCCGCTCCTCACAGCCGTCGATGACCCAGCTGCAGCCCGTTGCCGACTACTCCAACCCCCTCAACGTGGTCATCGGTAACCCCTCGCTGAAACCGACATTCAGCCACAACATTCGCCTGCGCTTCCAGAAATACAACCCCTCCAACCAAAGCTCCATCATGTCGATGGCCGACGCCTCGATAGAGCAGAACTCCATCATCTCGCGCACCGACTACGACGGCCTCAGCGGCGGACGAACGACCACCTACGAGAATGTCAACGGCGTCTGGAACTTCCGCGTCATGAACATGTACTCCCTCCCCTTCGGCTCAAAGAAGACCTGGAGCTTCAACAACAACGTCTTCGCGATGTTCAACCAGAGGATGGGTTACAACAACGGCGACCGCAACCGCTCGCAGGCACTGATGATCGCCGAATCCCCCTCGCTGGCCTTCCGCCCCTCAAACCTCGAGCTTGAGCTGCGCCCCTTCTACCGCCTGAGCCTGACCAACAACTCCCTGCCGGCGGTGAACACCCCCACCGTACACAACTACGGGGCCGGGTTCAACGGCACATACTACACCCCCGTGGGCATCATCCTGGCCACCGACCTCAACTATACCGCCTCCAAAGGCTACACCGAAGGCTTCAACCAGAATGAATGGATGTGGAACGCCTCCATCTCCTACCAGTTCCTCCGGGGCGGCGCGGCCACTGTCATGCTCAAGGTCTACGACCTCCTCCAGCAGAAGCAGAACATCCAGCGCTCCGTGACCGCCAACTACATCGACGACACCGAGTATAACTCGCTGACCCGCTACTTCATGCTGACCTTCACCTACCGCTTCAACACATTCGGCAAGGGCAACGAGCCCGCCTCCCGCACCGAACGCCGATGGGGTCCTCCCGGAGGCGGCCCCGGCGGTCCCCGCTGATGACATACTCTCCCAACCACCGCGCCGCGCGACCGGATTACCCCGTCGCGCGGCGCGTTCGCGTCACCCCAGCCATCGTTGCCGTAAAAAGGTCTCACGCAGATTTCGCAGATACGCAGATTAATCGCAGATTGGGGTCGCTCCGCTCATCGGATTCCGCAGCTTAATGCAGATTCCACTGATTGAAGTTGATTCCATAGATTCCTGCCGGATGGCAATCTGTGGAATCCGTGTAATCTGTGAGACCTCCTTAATAAATCCGGGTTATCCTTTTTATAATCCGCGAGTTTGTAATCCGCGAGGAATCTGCGGAATCTGCGGAATCTGCGTGAGACTTTTTTATTAATCCGCCTGAGACATTCTCTGATAGATTCACACCTTCCTAAAAATAATCCGCGAGGAATCAGCGTGAGACAAATTGATGCCGGATTTTAGGGGGACGGGGAAAATAGGGG
>CAMWVQ010000064.1 GCA_947177635.1 uncultured Porphyromonadaceae bacterium
GTCTATCGGGGCCCAGGATAGGTAATGGGGCTGCGAGGTCGAGGAGGCGCACTTGTTGAAATTCGCCCTCAGCTCCAGGGGGGAGCCGTCATAGCAGATGCCGAGCAGGTCGATGGGTATGGCTGCGGTGATGCTCCATATGAAAGACCCTTCCACCTCCTGGAAGGGGCGGTTGCCGACCGAGGCGTAAACCTTTATGCGGGATAGCTCTTCGGGGGTAAGGAAGCGTGAGCCGGAGCCGTCGCGCCATTTCGCGCGGGGTGTGCCTATGCAGTTGAAGCAGAAGCTCCAGTAGGCGTCGCGGTTCTCTCCCGCCGAGACGAAGAATTCCACACACGAGTCTTCGCTGACAGGTGAGTTGGGGATGTAGTTTTCTGCCCGCAGGTAGTTGCATCTGACAAAGAAATCGAGGAAGATGTGTTTCCCCGAGTGTGCCCCTGACACCACGGTCAGCGGCCGGTAGGGGAACGCCTCAGGCCAGTTGAGAGACTCTACCGAGAGGCGTGTCCCGACCTCTTCGAGAATCCCGGCGATTTCAGGGAGGGAATGCTCTTCGAGGCAAGGGGCGTATGGCAGTGAAGCGGATGTTTCTTTTTTCATTGTCGGTTTGCTTTTGGGGATTTTCCGGTGGCGGCGCGTGTCGTGGCGGTGTCAGATCGCGGGTAGGTTGAGATACTCATTCAGGCCGCTGTAAAGCCCGTAAATGGCCATTATGGCGAGTATGCCTGAGATTACCCTGTTGAATATCCAGAGCGAGCGCATGTTGAAATGTGTTCTCACTTTGTTGACGAAGTAGGTTATCACCCACCACCACAGCAGCGCCCCGGCGAAAATCGACACATAGCCGAGGATGTAGTGGTAATACCTGAACTCCGGCAGTATGAAGTTGAAACGGGCGAACAGGCCGATGATGAAGAAGAGTATCAGCGGGTTGGCGAAGGTGAAGAGGAAGCCCGTGGCGAAATCTTTCCAGAAACTGTTGGGGACATCCTCAGGTTTCTTCAGGGCTATCGTGGGGTTCTTCTTGAAGAGGTAGAAGGCGAAGGCCAGCAGCACGAGGCTGCCGAGCACCTGGAGGAGCATTTCGTTGGCCGTTATGAAGTCGGTGACGAATGACAGTCCCAGGCCGGTAAGGAGGCTGTATGTCAGGTCAGACAGCGCGGCCCCGATGCCGGTGAAGAGGGCCGGGCGCCGCCCCTTGTTCAGGGTGCGCTGGATGACGAGCATGCCAATCGGCCCCATCGGAGCAGAAACGAAGATGCCGATGAGCAGACCGCTGGTCAATATGTGGAACAATGTATCCATCCGACTTGCAAAGTTAACTAAACTGCCCCAAGCTTCCAAAAAAAACTTGACTTTAGGCGGGTTGTTGGCAAAGGAAAGATTACCTTTGCACAGAATATCTGTCATCTTTGTCCGCTTCGGCGGCAAAAGATGCTTTCAGTTGAATGAGCATTATGAAGAATAGCATCAAAGGATATGCGCTCGGTGTGATAGCCGCAGCCAGTTACGGCACCAACCCGTTGTTCGCCATTCCGCTTTATGAAGCCGGGCTTGGGCCAGACTCCGTGTTGTTCCTGCGTTACCTTGTCGCGCTCCCGGTGCTGGCGGCGATGATATTGCTGCGGGGGAGGAGCTTCAAGGTGGAGCCGCGTCAGATATTGACGCTTGTCGTGCTGGGGGTGCTGGTGGCGGTGTCCTCCCTGACCCTGTTCACGAGTTACAATTACATGGATGTGGGGATTGCCTCCACAATCCTTTTCGTCTACCCGATAATGGTGGCGGTGATAATGGCCGCCGTCTATAAGGAGAAGGCGGGATGGATGACGATCCTCTGCATAGCTTTGGCCACAGTCGGAATCGGGTTGCTGATGGGAAATCCGGGTGGCGGCTTCGTCAGCCTGGCCGGAACCCTGCTCGTGGTCATCTCCGCCCTGACCTATGCCATATATATTGTGGCGGTGAACAAGACCTCCCTGGCACGGGTTGCCACCCTGACGGTGACCTTCTATGTCCTCCTTTTCGGCCTCGGACTCTTCCTGGCTCGTCTGCTGTATGCGGGTGAACCGCTTTTCCCCGCTTTGCCTGACTGGAAACTGTGGGGATGCGTGGTCGGCCTCGCGATATTCCCGACGGCCTTGTCATTCGGCTGCACCAACGGCGCCATCCAGTCAATCGGCTCCACGCCTACGGCCATCCTCGGTGCGTTCGAGCCCGTGACGGCGGTGATTATCGGGGTGTTGGCTTTCGGTGAGGTGCTGACTCCGCGAATCATATGCGGACTGCTGCTGATCATCGTCGCAGTCATATTCGTCATCGCCGGCCCCGGCATCTCAGCTCCGCTCACCCACGTCAGGAAGATGTTTCCCCGCCTGCGCCGTCGCATTTCAAAGGATAGCTGATTGACATCCCCCGGGCGACGACAGAAGCGGCGGCACCTCTGGTCTCCAGATGGTTGCCGCCGCTCTTGTCATACGGTACGGAGTTGCCGTCCGCAAAGGTTATTTCTCACGGATTACTCCGTTGAAGGTGGCGGTGGAGGGTTCGCCGGGAAGTGCTGACGCGTCTTCTACAACCTGTAGCGGGAAGCTGAAAGCCCCGAAGCAAATCGGGTAGTCGACCACATAGATGGGCATCTCGGCGGTCAGCACGTGGTTGCCCACGGGAAGGTTGTCGGTGAAGAACTCGAAGCGGTAGGGGGCTACCAGCGACTGTCCGGCGCCAACGCCGTCAATGTAGTAGTTGACAACGCCGATGGCGGCCTCCTTGCCGGTGTTGTTGACAACCTGCATTTGCTCGATTGTCAGAGGTTCGCCCTGGACGACATAGATGGTGTTGTCATCCACCACGCCTCCTGACACCGTGGCTTGCACACCCACGTCGGGCACTTTGTCGTCATCGTCGCAGGCGGTGGAAAGCAGTCCCAGCGGGAGAAGCAGAAGCAAATAAAGAAACTTTTTCATAATAATCACGGATTGGAAGTTAGTTTTTGGGGTTTGAATCGTGAATCAGCGGTGTGTCAGTTGGTGAACACCAGGTCGTCATCCTTCACGTCGATGATAATCGGGCGTGACTTGTCGACTGTCTGCGCCAGGATGTCTTTCGACAGGCGGTTGAGCACCAGCCGGTGGATGACCCTCTTGACCGGGCGGGCGCCGAATTCGGGATCGTAGCCCTCCTCGGCGAGGAAGTGGAGCGCGGCCGGGGTCACCTCCAGGGTGATGCCGTTGGCCGACAGCATCTTCTTGACGCTCTTGACCTGCAGCCCTACGATTTCTTCGATTTCCTTCTCGTTGAGCGGCGTGAACATTATTGTCTCGTCGATACGGTTGAGGAATTCGGGACGGATGGTCTGCTTGAGCATGTCGAGCACCTCCTGTTTGGTCTTCTCCACGGTCTCCTCCTTGTTCTCGGGGGTCATCTTGGCGAAGTTGTCGCGGATGACCGACGAACCCATGTTGGAGGTCATTATTATTATGGTGTTCTTGAAGTTGACCATGCGGCCCTTGTTGTCGGTGAGTCGTCCGTCGTCGAGAACTTGCAGCAGGATGTTGAACACGTCGGGGTGGGCCTTCTCGATTTCGTCGAACAGCACCACGGAATATGGTTTGCGGCGCACGGCTTCGGTGAGCTGCCCCCCCTCGTCATAACCGACATATCCCGGAGGCGCCCCCACCAGACGGCTGACGGCATGCTTCTCCTGGTATTCGCTCATGTCGATACGGGTCATCATGTTCTCGTCGTCGAAGAGGTATTCGGCCAGCGCCTTGGCCAGCTCGGTCTTGCCGACACCGGTGGTGCCGAGGAAGATGAACGAGCCGATAGGGCGGCGCGGGTCGTTCAGGCCGGCGCGTGAGCGGCGCACGGCGTCGGCGATGGCACGGATGGCCTCATCCTGCCCCACCACGCGGTCGTGAAGCTCCTCCTCGAGGTGGAGAAGTTTCTCCTTCTCGCTCTGCACCATCTTGTTGACGGGGATGCCTGTCCAGCGGGAGACCACATCGGCGATATCCTCCGAGTCGACCTCCTCCTTGATGAGGGCTTTTTCACCCTGCATCATCTTGAGCTGCTCCTGGATGGTCTTGTTCTCCTCCTCCTTCTGCTGGATGCGGGAGTATCGGATTTCGGCGACCTTGGCGTAGTCACCCTCGCGTTCGGCCTTGTCAGCCTCGAAGTTGAGCTGCTCGATGTCGATTTTGTTTTGCTGCACCTTGTCGATTAGCTCTTTCTCGGCCTTCCATTTGGCGGTGAACTCCTTCTCATCCTCACGCATCTGGGCGAGGTCTTTCTCGATTTCCTTCACCTTCTCCTTGTCTCCCTCGCGCTTGATGGCCTCCCGCTCGATTTCCTTCTGGGCAATCATACGGGAGATTTCATCAAGGGCCTGAGGCACGGAGTCCATCTCCAGGCGTAGCTTAGAGGCGGCCTCATCCACCAGGTCGATGGCCTTGTCGGGGAGGAAACGGTCGGTTATGTAGCGCTCGGAGAGGGTCACGGCGGCGATAATCGCTTCATCGCGGATGCGCACCTTGTGGTGGTTCTCGTAACGCTCTTTGAGACCTCGGAGGATTGCGATGGCCGAGGCCTCGTCAGGCTCGTTGACCATCACCTTCTGGAAACGGCGTTCGAGGGCCTTGTCTTTCTCGAAATATTTCTGGTATTCGTCGAGTGTGGTTGCGCCGATTGAGCGTAGCTCGCCACGGGCGAGGGCAGGTTTGAGGATGTTGGCGGCGTCCATCGCGCCTTCACCCTTTCCGGCTCCGACAAGGGTGTGGATTTCATCGATGAAGAGGATGATTTCCCCGTCGCTCTGGGTCACTTCGTTGACAATCGCTTTCAGGCGTTCCTCGAATTCCCCTTTGTATTTCGCGCCGGCGACCAGCGCACCCATGTCGAGTGAGAAAATCTGTTTGGTGCGCAGGTTTTCAGGCACGTCTCCTCTGACTATGCGCTGGGCGAGGCCTTCGGCGATGGCAGTCTTTCCGGTGCCCGGTTCTCCGATGAGCATGGGGTTGTTCTTGGTTCGGCGGCTGAGAATCTGCAGCACGCGGCGTATTTCGTCGTCGCGGCCGATTACAGGGTCGAGTTTGCCGCTGCGGGCGCGCTCGTTGAGGTTGATGGCATATTTGTTGAGGGAATTGTAGGTGTCTTCGGCGCTCTGGTCGGTGGCCTTTTTCCCCTTGCGCAGTTCATCGATGGCGCTTGTCAGCTCCTTCTCGCTTAGCCCCGCGTCTTTCAGTATGGTGGAAGCGGGTGAGTTTATCTGGAACAGGGCGAGCAGCATCGCTTCGAGGGTCACATACTCGTCACCCCTCTTCTTGGCGATGTCGAGAGCTTTCTGCAAGACATCGTTGGAGGTGCGGCTGAGGTATGGTTCGCCTCCCGACACTTTCGGCAAGGTGGCGATTTCGCGGTCTACCTGCTGGAGGGCAAGCCCCTGGTTGGCACCCACCTTCTGGAAAATGAACTTCACAAGGGACTCTCCCTCGAGCATGATGGCTTTCAGCAGATGGACAGGCTCGATTTGCTGCTGTCCGGCCCCCCGGGTGAGTTCGAGGGCCTTCTGGATAGCCTCCTGCGACTTGATAGTGAAACTGTTGAAATTCATATCTGTGGATTGAATCAGTTTTTATTTCTTTTATCTAATTTTAAAACAAACTCCGTGCCAAATGGTTGAGAAGAATCCGATGCCGCCATAAGTTGGAGCCTATCGGGAATAGTAGCTGCAGACTGTTACACCGGAGAGGAGGGGTATTAATACAGATTATTAGTGGTTAAAAATAGTTAAATGTAGAGGTGGTGTCATAATAAATTTTGTAAATGTGTGGTTATTAGTTAGCTTTGCAGCATAATTATGATGTTATAAAAGCCGCAATAGCCCGGCTTTGTCTTTAACCTGTCTGTTGTTTATTTAAGTATATGTGCGACTCTCTCTTATGCCACGCCTGCTGTGTATGGCTGCCTAAGTTCGTCAGGGCTTTGGCGGTTAATCTATTGTTTTTGTCGGCAGGATACAGTGAGATGTCCGCACTTGACATCGATGAGTCCACGCGTCTGCGTTCGGAAGTTTCCGTTGACTTTGAAATCAACCGCTGGGATATTGATTCCCGCATTGCCGACAATGCCGCCAGCCTGGAGGAGATGAGACGCCGGCTCTCGGAGATTGTGGCAGACGGCGCAATGGGGGTGGAATCGGTCACCGTCCGCGGGGCGGCTTCCCCCGATGGCGGCACTCGGCTCAACAATGATTTGTCACGGCGTCGTATGGAGTCGATGCTGGAGTATATCCACCGTCAGACCGACATCCCCGACAGCCTTGTCATTCAGGGTGAGTCTGTTATTCCGTGGCACACGTTCCGCTCCCTTGTCAGTGATGGCGACTATCCTTGGAAGGATGCCGTGCTGGAAGTGATAGGGGAGGGATCTGACGATTCCCCCGCTGACGTTGACCGCAGGTTGCACCGTCTCAAGAGACTTGCTTCAGGCCGAGTATGGCATCAGCTCGCGAGGGAGATATTCCCGAGGATGCGCAAGGCGTATGTGATAATAGTTGAGCTGGCGCCTGTTTCGCCTCCGGAGGAGAAGAGCGGAGATTTTTGTGACGTCATTGCCGTCGCTGAGCCTGAGGTGATTGAGCCGGTGGCAGCTGAAGAGGCAACGCCTGTGGATGAAGCGGCGGCCCCGGAACCGCTATGCGATTCCGGTTCCTGGCGACTTAAAAGCTCCATCCCCGCCTGGGCGGCGGCTGTGGCCAATGTCGCAGGCGAATGGGATTTTGCCTGTCGGTGGTCGCTCGGAGTCGACCTGGCGTATTCAGCCTGGGACTACGGGAAAGCCACCCGCAAATTCCGCACATTCCTCTTCCGTCCGGAGGCGCGGTTCTGGTTCGCCGACGGCCATAAGGGATGGTTCGTCGAGGGGCATCTTGCAATGGTATCATATAATGTGGCCCTTCCCGGATGGGAATGGCGCATACAGGACTGTGACGGCACCCGCCCCGCATTGGGCGGCGGTTTCGGAGTCGGATACCGCTTCCCTCTGGGAGGCAATCGCCGCTGGCATATGGAATGTGCGGTCGGAGGGGGGCTTTATTCCCTCCGCTACGACCGGTTCGCCAACCATCCCGGAGGCAAACTCCACGACACAGTGAGCCGTCTTTGGGGAGGCATCGACCATGTGGCCTTGTCGGTGGTTTACACACTTAACCTTAAAACGAGATGAAGACTACTATGGAATTTGATGTTTGTGGCCGTCGTCTCGGAGCGGGATTGCGTGGATTCGGATATGGACTGGTGGCGTCGCTGCTTATGGCGTCGACCTCCTGTGACGTGCACGAGTTCCCTGATGATAAACGGGATGTCCCGGCGGAGGAGGATGTGAGATGCGTCATCGACCTGACCTTCCAGACCGGCGACATGCCTCTCTACACCACCGTCGTGTATGACCCCTCGGTACCCGGCGGGGTGCAGACCCGTGGCAATGTCAGCGCCCACGATTTCAGGTATAATGTAAACATATACTCCGTGATGTCGGGAGACTCGCGGGGTGAGACCGTCAGCCTGTTCCGCTCTATGGTGCTGACAACCCCTGATATTGAAGAACTTGACCGGTCGATAGAGACCACGCTCCCGGCGGGTGATTACCAGGTTCTCGTCTGGGGGGACTATGTGGCGAGCGGTTCGGCCGCCGACCTTTATTACGCCACCGCGGATTTCCGCCAGATAAGCATCGTTCCCGATGCCGCCGGATGTCATCCCGGCAACCGGGAGGCGAGAGACTCATTCCGTGGTGCGGCGCCGCTTTCGGTGGTCTCGCGGCCCGGCGTGTCGGAAGAGGCCCGGGCAATAGTGGAGATGAAACGCCCCTTGGCGCGTTTCCGCTTCGTCACCACAGATGTCGGTGAATTCCTCAGCCGACGGGAGGGGGGCGCGAAGTCGGGACAGCTCCCGGCTCGGCCCGAAGGGGTGACCGCCGCCCTCGGCGACTACCGGATTGTGGTGCGATACACCGGTTATATGCCTTCGGTCTACAACGCGGCCACTGACAAGCCGATAGACTCATCTGTAGGTCGGTGGTTCGAGGGTGTGGTCAAGGGCATCGACAGCTCGACCGCAGAGCTGGCGTTTGACCATGTGTTTGTAAACGGCAGTGAGACTTCGGTGCAGGTCGCCCTTGATGTCTACTCCATCGCCGACAACTCGAAAATAGCCTCCACCTCCCCGATAGATGTGCCGCTGGTCAGGGGGAAACTCACCGAGATACGCGGGCCGTTCCTTACGACAGAGGCCGGTGGAGGAGTGGGGATACATCCCGGCTTTGACGGCGATTTCAACATAGAGATAAAATAACCAAAACAAATAACCAAATAATCAATTAAATCTTTAACCAAAGCAGACCTTTATGAAAAAACATCTGTTTGCGATTCTGGCATTGCCGGCAATGTTGGCGGTGTCGTGTTCGAACGAGGAACCGATTTCCCTCGAGACATCCGCCGAAGGGAATGTCACGTTTGTGGCGCAGCTCCCCGGTGGCATCAACTCACGCAGTTTTGCCGACGGCACCACCGCTACCCGCCTGTCTTACGCCGTCTATGAGTCAGGCACCACCCTCCCGCTGCTCAAGAGCGGCGATCCCGGTGCGCCCGAGGCTACTTTCACAGGTCTCCAGACCCAGCTGTCGCTCAACCTCGCCAAGGGGAAAAGCTATGACATCATCTTCTGGGCAGACCAGCCGGGCAACACCGCCTACACCTTCGATCCGGCCACACAGAGCGTGACCGTCGACTATCAGGGGCTGAAAAGCAATGACGAGACCCGCGACGCCTTCTTCCAGGTAGAGAAAGGGCTGGAGGTCAACGGGCCGGTTCAGAAGACCATCAGCCTCTACCGTCCGTTCGCCCAGGTGAATGTCGGCACCAACGACCTCGCTGCCGCCGGTGTCTCACTCGGCCAGACCAAGCTCACTGTTGACAATGTCTATTCCGAGCTAAACCTTTTCACCGGTGTCGCTTCCAAGCCTGTGCCCGTGGTCTACGACTTCGCCGCCCTCCCCGAAGGTGAGGTTTTCCCGGTGGAAGGCTACGAATATCTGTCGATGAATTATATCCTCTCAGGTACAGAGGTGCTTGACGGCAATGTCAACACAACCCAGAAGGAGCTTGTCAACTGCTCGTTCGAGGTAGTGGACGCCAACGGCCAGCCGGTCAACACCGTGACCCTCAGCAACCTCCCCGTGCAGCGCAACTACCGCACCAACATCTATGGCGCGCTGCTGACCTCGCAGGTTGACTACAACATCGAAATCAAGCCCGGTTTCAATGAACCCGGATTCGGCCAGGAGGTCGTGGATGTGCCTGCCGGAAAAATCAAGATGGGCGACGGCCTCTACGAGACCATCGGCGAGGCTCTCTCGGCCGCAGCCGGTACTGACGCCGAACTGCTCCTTGGCGAAGGCACATTCACCCTGCCCGCTACGTTCAACGCCCTCGCCTCCGTCTCAATCGACGGCGCGGGTGTGGCCAAGGTGGTTTATCCCGAAGGTGTAGCCAACATCGACGCATCCGGAGCTGCCGTGACACTGAAGAATGTCACTTTCAGCACTCCTGCCATCGCCGGTTCCAACTTCCCCGGCTTCAACGGCGCGAAGACCGAGACCTACGACAACGTCAACTTCGTCGACGGATGTCTCGCTCCCCTCTGCGAGGAGCTGGTCATCAGCAATTCCACCTTCACCGTAAATCCCGAGGCCAATCTCGACACCCAGTACAAGTATGCTCTCAGCTTCCGTTACCGCAACGGCGGCAAGGTGCAGAAGGGCACAATCACAAACACTGAGTTCTTCACCCATATGGGTACCGCTGTGACCGCCTACAACTGCGCCACAGACCTTACCTTCGAAGGCTGCCGCTTCACCAACACCTTCAGCGGCGACGCCCTCAAGGACGCCCAGTCGGCAATCGTATACGCCAACGCCCAGGCTACCGGCGAGTTCAAGCACTCGCTTGTGCTCAACAACTGCACCCAGACCGGCTTCCTCGGCCATTACATCTCTGACAGCAAGCTTTGGGCGGCCAAGACCGGCCAGATGCTTTCGGTGACCATTGATGGCGTGGAGCAGGTACAGCCTATCGTAAGCTCTCTCGACCGCAAGACCTTCAGCCTCTATTCCCCCTCGGCTCTCGGCCTGATCGCCAAGATGGTCAACGAGGGTTATTGGAGGGATGGCAAGTTCGCCGCCGACCGTATGAGCGGCTGCACCGTCAACCTTGCCGCCGACATCGACATGGCCGGTGTGGCTTTCACTCCCATCGGTGTCAACATCAACGCATATCCCAGCAAGCATTTTGCCGGGACTTTCGACGGACAGAACCACACCATCAGCAACCTTACCGCATCTGACAACACCTCCAACTATGCCGCTGCCGGCCTTTTCGGCGGTCTTGTCGGCCATGTGAAGAATGTGGTGCTGCGTGATGTAAACATCTCCAGCACCCACTACGCCGGTGGCATCGCCGGATATGCCGACAACGAGACCGGTTCGCAGATTACCAATTGCCAGGTAATCGGAGGCACAATCACCTCGGCCACCGAGATGGTAGGCGGAAGCTGGGACAACGGCGACAAGGCCGGCGGCATCCTCGGTTACGGATGTGTGGGCCGTGACGCGGTCACCGACTGCAAGGTTGAGGACATCACCATCAAGGCTTACCGTCATTTCGCCCCCATCGTAGGGTTCGCAAGCAATACCGCCAACGTGACAGGCAACACCGCCACTAATGTCACCCTTGTTTGGGACGGCACCAATGATTACAAGAATTTCGGCACCGTCGGCAATGTGCCTTTCGGCGACACTGTCGGCAATGTGTCAGGAGTGCTGAGCGGCAACACCGCCACTTCAATCACACAGCCTGAATAACACACACCGCCGCCGTCATGTCCGGCAGTCTCCACCGTGGGATTCCCGGTTATGCCGGGAATCCGGACGGGATGCAGCCCTGACGGTTAATAAGGTGAGGGGGCGTGTCAATCTCTCTGTCATTATGGAGAGGTAGGCGCGCCTCCTCTTTTTTCTTCGTATTTTAATACGTTTTGGTTGGATTGGGGGGGCAAAAAGGGTCATTCCAGGCCCGGATTCCGATTTTTTTGCGTTTTTTCTGAAAAAAGTTGCCGAAAATTTTGGTAGTTCGGAAAAAGTGCGTACCTTTGCAACGTCGAAAGGGAAACACCTCCCTGATGACCGCTAACGGCGATTTAGTGTAGTGGCCTAGCACGCCACCCTCTCACGGTGGAGACCCGGGTTCGATTCCCGGATTC
>CAMWVQ010000065.1 GCA_947177635.1 uncultured Porphyromonadaceae bacterium
ACCGTTATATTTTCATCTTAGTTCTGTTGTTCATGGATACTTCTATATGCCATTGGTATACAACCGCCCCGTCAACAAGCACTGGCGGTTATGAAGCCCCGGCAACAACCACCGTCCCGGCAGGCCAACTCCGCCGCCGCCACGTCCCCACCGCCCGGTCAACTTCGGCAGCGGCCACCATGCCCACCATGTCCCCTTCTTCGGCAGCTACCGACGTCCGCTGCCTCCCCCTTCGTGGAGACCGGCCGTCTACCACGGCCCTTCATTCGGCACCATCCTCGGCATAGCCTTCGGCACCACCGTAGACATGACCCTCCGCACCCTCCTCAACCAGGGATACAATGTCACGAGCTACGGAAACAACGTGGTCTACCTCACCAATGTGCCCCAGATGAACTACTACTGGCCTGACGCTGCCCTCTACTACAACAACGGCGCCCTCTGCGGGTCGACGTTCACCTACCCCACAGCCTATTACGACATGAGCCGCTACAATGCCCTCTACAACACATTCTGCAGCCAGTATGGGGTGCCCGTCAGCACCGTAAACCAGGGGGGCGTCATATCCGCCACATGGTTCGGCAACGGCAACCGCTACGTCACCCTGGAGTTCAACTCCAACTACGGCGACTATTACACCACCCTCAGCTTCGGTATGTGATGGCCGACAACTATCTTGAGAAGAAGATGGAGGAGCACCGTTCCCAAGGTGGACGTTCCCCGCTCCGTCCCCGCCTCACTCCCCGTGGCCGACGCCCCGGGGAGTTGCTCGTGGAGTTCACCCCCTGCCCGGTGGTGGTTCACGACATCACGCACCCGGCGATGACCGGCGCGGCCCGTGAACTCGCCGCCGCCGGGTTCAAGGTCTGCTTCACCCTCGGTGACATACACCGGGGCACCCGCCTGGCCGCCACCCTCGGGGCCTCGTTTCTCCCTCCCGGGATGCCGCTCCCCGACGACGCCATCCACCTGTCGGCCGACTCCGGCGCGTGGCTGCTGCGACGTGGCTCCGCCGGGCTGCGCGTGACCATCCCCACCCCTGACCCGGCTCCGGCCGAGACCACATCAGCCCCCGGGGAAGCCCCCGCAACCCTCCCACAGACCATCGCCTGGGGAGCCGCCATGCTTGCCAATCTCAACGTCTTTCAAGAATACGTGTTTAAAAACATCAAAATCGAGGGGCTTTCTTTTTGAAAAAGTTGTTGCGGATTCAAAAAAAAAGCATACCTTTGCGATTGGACTCCCCCGCAGGCTTACGGCGGTGGAGCCGCGTGTGAACACCCTTTTCCCGAACGCTTACGCTTAAGTCACCTGCAACTATGCCTAAAATTCACGGAGCTGTAACGATCGAGAAGGAACGCTGCAAGGGATGCGACCTCTGTGTTGTCGCCTGCCCCTGCGATGTCCTTTCCCTGCAACCCAAGGAGGTCAACGATCGAGGTTATCATTTTGCCTACCCCGCCAACGAGGATGCCTGTATCGGATGCGCGGCCTGCGCTATGGTCTGCCCTGATGCATGCATCGAGGTTTACCGCGTGGTAGTCAAGTAGTTCAAACATTTCCAGCCATTTCCCCAGATGAAAGACAACGTAAAACTCATGAAGGGTAACGAGGCTATCGCAATGGCAGCGATCCGCTACGGCTGCGACGGCTACTTCGGCTACCCCATCACCCCCCAGAGCGAAGTCCTCGAGACCCTTGAGGCCCAGATGCCTTGGGAAACCACCGGCATGGTAGTGCTCCAGGCTGAAAGCGAGGTCGCCTCGATCAACATGGTTTACGGCGGCGCCGCAACCGGCAAAGCCGTCATGACCTCATCATCATCACCCGGCGTCAGCCTCATGCAGGAGGGCATCAGCTACCTGGCTGCTTCAGAGCTCCCCGCGCTGATTGTCAACGTGATGCGCGGCGGCCCCGGACTCGGCACCATCCACCCCTCGCAGAGCGACTACTTCCAGGCCACCAAGGGTGGCGGCCACGGCGACTACCGCCTCATCGTCCTCGCCCCCTCCACCGTTCAGGAGATGGCCGACTTCGTAAGCCTCGGCTTCGACCTCTCCTTCAAATACCGTACCCCCTCGATGATTCTCGCCGACGGCGTCGTCGGCCAGATGATGGAGAAGGTGGTGCTCCCCGAGCAGCGCCCCCGCCGCACCGAGGAGGAAATCCGCCGCCAGTGTCCCTGGGCCGCCACCGGCAAGGACAACGGCCGCACCAAGCGCAACGTCGTTACTTCGCTCGAGCTTGACTCCGCCGTCATGGAGAAGAACAACGAGCGTTTCCAGCGCACTTACAAGGAAATCGAGAAAAACGAGGTGCGCTACGAGGCCAAATACACCGAAGACGCCGAATATCTCATCGTGGCCTTCGGCTCGATAGCCCGTATCTGCATGAAGGCCATCGAGGACGCCCGCAAGGAGGGTGTCAAGGTAGGCATCATCCGCCCCATAACCCTCTGGCCATTCCCCTACGACGCAATCCGCGAGGCTGCCGCCAATGTCAAAGGCATTCTCTGCGTGGAGATAAACGCCGGCCAGATGATCGAGGATGTGAGACTCGCCGTCAGCGACTCCGTCCCCGTGCGCCACTTCGGCCGAATGGGCGGCATCGTCCCCAACCCCAACGAGATTCTCGACGCCCTGCGCCGCGACTTCATTGACAAACCCGCTAACGCCAAGGAGGACTAACCATTATGACACGCGAGGAAATCATACGCCCCGAAAACAAGGTCTACAGCCGCCCCAGGCTGATTGACGACAACTATATGCACTATTGCCCCGGATGCTCCCACGGCGTGGTCCACAAGCTCGTGGCCGAGGTGATAGATGAGATGGGCCTCGAAGACAAGGCCATCGGCATCGCCCCCGTGGGATGCTCTGTGTTCGCCTACAACTATATCGACTGCGACTGGATCGAGGCCGCCCACGGACGCGCTCCCGCCCTGGCAACCGCCGCGAGCCGCCTCAACCCCGACAAGGTGGTCTTCACCTACCAGGGCGACGGCGACCTTGCCGCCATCGGTTCCGCCGAGACAATCCACGCCTGCACCCGTGGCGAGAACATCGTCATGATAATGATAAACAACGGTATCTACGGCATGACCGGCGGACAGATGTCGCCCTGCACCATCCTCGGGGCGAAGACCGCGACCTCACCCTACGGACGCCGCACCGACCTCAACGGTTTCCCCCTCAAGGTCTCCAACGTGGTGGCCCTGCTCGACGGCACATGCTACGTAACCCGCCAGGCCGTCCACACCGTCCAGGCTGTCCGCAAGGCTAAGAACGCCATCAAGAAGGCTTTCCAGAACGCCATCGAGAAGAAGGGCACTTCATTCATCGAGATTGTCGGCACCTGCTCGTCGGGCTGGAAGCTCACCCCCGAGAAGTCAAACAAGTGGATGGAGGAGAACATGTTCCCCCAGTATCCCCTCGGCGACATCAAGGACACCTCAAAGGGCCTCGAAGAGAAGACCGTTGAAGTAAAGAAATAACCTCTAACAGTATTTCCGATGAAAGACGAAATTATCATTGCCGGATTCGGCGGACAAGGCGTGCTGTCGATGGGAAAGATTCTCGCTTACGCCGCCCTCGAGAATGACCTGGAGGTTACATGGATGCCCTCCTACGGCCCCGAACAGCGCGGAGGCACAGCCAACGTCACGGTCATCATCAGCGACGACACAATATCCTCTCCCATCCTCGACACTTACGACACTGCCGTAATCCTCAACCAGCAGAGCCTCGACAAGTTCGAGGAGAAGGTGAAACCCGGCGGAGTGCTCATCTACGACCCCTACGGCATCCACCACGTCCCCACCCGCACTGACATCACAATCGTGCCGGTCGACGCCATGGAGGCCACCATCGAGATGGGCCAGGCCAAGAGCTACAACATGATTCTGCTCGGCGCCCTGCTGAAGATGCGTCCCGATGTCCCGGTGGAAGCCGTCGTGCGCGGCCTGAAGAAAGCCCTCCCCGAACGCCACCACCACCTCATCCCCGTCAACGAGGCCGCCATACGCAAAGGCATGGAGCTCGTGAAGGAATGAGCGTAACCTGAAACGAATACCCCTCCGGGTGTGCGGCCACGACAAACCGTGCCGCACACCCGGTTTGCATCCCCACCTCCCCCCGACGTATGTCACGAAACAACTTCCCCTACCACGCCGCGTGGCTCTTCATCGCCGCCATCATCGCCGGATGCGCCCTGATGGGCCATGTGATATGGCCCCAGGCCGAGGACATCAACGCCTACGGCTGCAACCCCGAGCTGCTATCCCCCCTCGGCCTCCCCGCCCCGCCATTCTCCGTGCTGACCGACAACGCCGTTGACAGCTACCTCCACGACAATGGCCGCTTTGTCAACTACTCCGACATCCTGCTGACCGCCCTCACTCCGAGATGGGTATGGATGCTGCTCGACATATTGCTGTTGTGTGTCCTCTTCCGCCTCCTCTGGCTCATCCCCGCGAAAGCCTCCCGGAGGAATCCCCGGCAAGCGGCGTGCGTGCTGCTGACGGGGATACTTGCCCTGCTGTTCATCCCCTGGAACGACTATCTCTTCCTCCAGCGCTACACCACCCCCTACCTGTGGGGGGCGGCAATGATGCTTTTCGTCACCTACGGAGCTATGCGGGCCGCCTCGGGAGACCATGTCCGCCCCACTCTGCTTGCCGCACTTTCCGCCGTCGCCTTCATCTGCGGGGGGTGGCACGAGGGGATATCCCTCACCTTAGGGTGCGGCCTTGCAGCGCTATGGTTCTTCGTGCCGCGCGGTTCCCGCAGGAGCTACCTGCTTCCCGCCATATTCCTCCTGGCGGGCATCCTGCTCAACCTGACTGCCCCGGGGCAGTCGAGCCGAGCCGAGAGTGTCGGCGTCCACCTCAACATATTCAACTGGTTCCAGCCGGCGACACTGACCGGCGGGGTGTGGCTGTGGCCCCACATCGTGCCGATGCTGCTCTATCTATGCCTGCTCCTCTGCGCCGCCTTCAACCATAGGGCGCGGCTGCTCCCCCTGCTGCGGCTCAATCCCGGGAAGCTCGCCGCGACCCTCCCGACACTGCCGCCGATGGCCAAGCTGCAGATCCTCTGCGCCACTGTGGCTGGCGCCACCCTCGGAATGGGCCTCTTCTTCAGCACACCCCGTGTGGCCATCCCCGGCCTCATCTTCTCTGTCGTCGGCCTGACATCCCTCGCCTTCCATTATTACCCGATGGCGGGCAACAAGACAGCCGTCAAGGGGATAACCCTCGCCGCCTCACTCTGCGCGGTCATCCTCACCGCCGGGATATGCCTCAATATCGCGATGCAGGAAAAGCTCAGCCGCGACCACCGGGCCATACAGGAACTGCTGGCCGAAAGCACAGACGGGGAGGTGTATTACGACCCTGTCCCCTGGCCTCACAAAAGCCATTACCACTGGCAATGGACCATGAACCACTATTATGTCGACTATGTTCCCCTCCATTTCCTGCTGACACACCCCGCCAACACCCGCCATATGCCGCTGCGCCTGATTCCCGCCGCTCTCCGCGAGATTCCCCGAGAGACGCCAGTCGAGGGCATCACCCTCATCGACGGCAATCTCGTCTCAGACGCCGAACCGGGATATTCCGACCCGGCCGACAGCGGGCGACGAGAGGAAATCTACCCCGGAGAATACCCCTTCCTGAAGGTCAACGCCCGGGTAAAGACAGCCTCAGGCAGGGAGGCGACGCGCTTCTTCGAGGTAATCCCCTTCACAACCTCGAAAGGCTCACCTGCCGCGCGAAACCTTTACTATTTCCGCCCGGTATGGCAATCCCACGCCGAAGTCTCAGACCCGGCAACTGAAATCATCACCCTCTCCCCGGCCAAGTACTGGTGACCGGGGGTGATGACCATAGATGGCAAGACACGGGAAAGTTCAGGCCTACTGGCCGAGCATTCCGAACGCGATACCGCGCGAGGCGTCGATGAGCGCCGGAACGTGGGCGTCGGAATTGACAATCAGCGGAACGCCTGCCCCGCGCAACCGCTCCCAGTGGCGCGGATGGGGGAAGAGCCGCCCGTTGTGGTCGGCATACG
Organism: uncultured Porphyromonadaceae bacterium; assembly: GCA_947177635.1. Classification (GTDB taxonomy): domain Bacteria; phylum Bacteroidota; class Bacteroidia; order Bacteroidales; family Muribaculaceae; genus UBA7173. The sequence goes on from CAMWVQ010000065.1 coordinate 6,072, forward strand.
CCTTGGTGTTGATTTCCACCGTCAGCGGCCTCTCGGGATGGGCGGCGTTATGGCTGACAATCTTCTCTATGAGGCTGTTGACAAGTTCCTGATACCAGGGTTCCTCCTCGATGCCGGGCCGGAAATATGACGCGTTCTGCCCGATCTTGTCGAAATGGCCGATGATGTCGAAGCCTCCCGCCTCGACCATCCGCTCCGACTGGCGGTAGAATGTCTCGCAGACATACCGTATGTCGTCGTCGAAATAGTCACGCATCTTGCGGCGGAACGACTCGAAGCGGCCGTCGACATCCACCATACGCCCCAGGCGGTTGGGGACGAAATGAACCGAGCCTATCACATAGTCGAGGGGCAAAACCTGAATCTCAGGAGTCGACGGGCCGAACTCATCCCCGAGGTAATCCACCTCCATCGAGGCGTAGAATCGGCAACGGTCGCCATATTCCCCCTTGATTCTCTCTATCTCGGCGAGATAACGCCCCACATCGCTCCAACGCATGTTGCACGGCGAGACTATCGGCAGCGGGCAGTGGGGCGAGAAGCCGTAATGGGTGAAACCCCGGGCGACAACCTCGCGGGCGAATGCCTCCATCGTGGCGCGTCCGTCGCAGAATTCTGTATGTGAATGGAATGTGTATGCTTTCGAGCCTTTGAGTTCTTTTAGGAAATCCATCTGAAATCTCAGTCTTTTATCAGTTCAACAGCCGGGCGCTGGGAGCGCAGGTAATAGCCGAAACAGCCCAGCGAGGCCACGCAGCTCAACCCGGCCACAACGAACGAGAGGGTGTGGTCGAGGCCGAATCCCTCCGGCGCGGGGGCGAGCAGGATGTAGGAGACCGTAACCACCTGCATGAAAAGCGCCGGAACGAGGGTCAGCCAGTAAAACTTGCCGTGCCGCGCCAGGTAGACCGTCGAGGCCCAGAGGGTGAACACCGCCAGGGTCTGGTTGGTCCAGGCGAAATAACGCCACAACACCTCGAAGTCGACGAACAGCAAGATGAATGTCACCACGAACAGCGGCAGGCATATGAGGACGCGGTTGAGCAGCTTTTTCTGGGGGAGGTTGAAAATCTCGGCGAGGGTCAGCCGCGCGCTGCGCAGGGCTGTGTCACCTGTCGACACCGGAGCGGCAACCACACCGAGTATGGCAAGTATGCCTCCGGCTGTCCCGAGCCAGGCGAAGGAGACATCGGTCACAAACGACCCCTGGGAGTTGCCCGGAGTCGCCATGTATTCGGCCAGCCCCTCATAACCTCCGGTGAAGGCGATGGCGGCCGCCGCCCATATCAGGGCGATGATGCCCTCGGTGACCATCGCGCCGTAGAAGACCGGACGGGCAAGCCGCTCGTTGCGCAAGCATTTGGCCATCATCGGCGACTGGGTGGCGTGGAACCCCGAGATTGCCCCGCAGGCTATCGAGATGCAGAGCATCGGGAAGAGCGGGCGCAAGCCGCCCGGGGCGTCGGCGCGGCGGTTGAAAAGCCCTTCCGACATGCCGTCGGGAATCTCGACGCCACTGAACAGGAGGTAGCCAAGCAGCCCGACTCCCATGAAGAGGAGCGCGGCCCCGAAGAGGGGGTAGATTTTCCCTATCAGCTTGTCGATGGGGAGCATCGTGGCCAGTATGTAATAAAGGAATATCAGTCCGGCGCAAAGGCGCATCGTGAACCAGTCGGGGGTCAGTCCGGCAACGACCTCAGACGGGGTCAGCACGAACACCGCCCCCACCAGCACAAGCAGCACGAGGGTCACGACCCTCATCACCTGCTTCAACACCGGGCCTAACTCCCGGCCGACAATCTCGGGAAGCGACATGCCGCCCGACCGGAGCGAAATCATCGCCGCCACGAAGTCGTGGACTGCCCCGGCGAATATCGTGCCGAAGACAATCCAGAGGAATGCCGCCGGGCCGAACATGATGCCCATTATCGCGCCGAAAATCGGCCCCATCCCGGCGATGTTGAGGAACTGTATGAGAAACACCTTCCAGGTGGGCATGGCGACGAAGTCGACCCCGTCGGCCTGCGCGACTGCGGGAGTGGGGTGCGACGCCTCTATGCCGAAGACCTTCTCGGCGATTTTTCCGTAGATGAGATAGCCACCTATGAGGATGGCAAGAGAGAGCAGGAATACTGTCATGGCAAAAGATTGGTATAAGATTCTCCGGCGCGGCTACGCGAACCATCATACGGACGCGTCACTCACCGCCCCGGCAACGGTTTATTTCTGTTCAAGCCTGATCACATTGTTGCGCAGGTCTCTCAGTTCGGCCCGCGCCTTGTCGAGCTGCCCCTCGAGGTTGAGAATCAGCCCCGCCTGCGAACGGTCTCCCCTGGCGTAATCCTCGCGCAGAGCGGCCAGGCGGTCGATTACCCCGGCGAGCTTCCTCTCCTTGGCGAGATATTCCTTCATCGCCTCGGCGGCACGCCTGTCGCGGAAATCGTCAAAGGAGGTGTAGACCCGGTTGCCCGGCATGGCGAGCAGGAATGCCGGAGCCGTTCCCCCTGCGGCGGCCTGCGAGCGGGCCGCCTCGATGGCCCTCGCGACGGCCGAGTAATCTTTACCTTCGCGGCGGGTGAGGGCTATGTTGTCGAGGCGCGCCAGTGACGCGAGGTCGGGACTGTCGACATCCACATTCACCCTCAGGTCCTGAGGGATGAAGGTGTAGATGGTGACCTTCCCGGGATGACGGTTGCGGTCTGAGGCGAACCATCCCGCCCCGGTGTACTCGTCAATCACCAGCAGGTAGTCGTTGTAGGGGGAATTGAAGGGCATGCCGACATTCGCGGGCTGCAGGAACTCATCGTCACCCCTGCGGGTGAGGTATATGTCATATCCCCCCAGGGAGTTCTCTCCGTCATTGGCGTAATAGAGCGTGACACCGTCGGGCATCAGGTAGGGGAAAGCGGCGTCGCCACCCTCGGCGAGGCTGTCGCCAAGCGGTTCCGGGGCCTCCCACTCACCGCCGAGCAGGGCCGACGACCAGTATAGGCGGCTGTTGCCGTCGCCGTCGGGGGCGGACCACACCATGCGGCCGCCGCTCTCGGTGACATGCACCATCGTCTGCCCGTCGGAGGGGAACCCTTCGGGCAACGCCTCCGGGCCGGCAAGGCGTCCGGCTGCGGCCGACACCGGATACAGCCTGAAAAACTCATCGGCGTCGACATCCACCGAGTCTATCACCTCGATGTTCTGCACACGGTCAAGCATCCCCTCGGCGCGGTCAATCTGCTCCTCAAGGTTGCCCGAGAGGTCTTCCGCCACCTGCTTCTTCCCCCTCATCAGGGTCTTGCGGTAAGCGGCAAGCAGCGAGCGGGCGCCCTCGATGTCATAACGGGCCATGGAGATTCCTGCCAGGCGCAATGTTGCCTCGCGGCTCCCCTTGGAGCGCAACGCCTCAAGCACCTTGACGGCCTCGGCGTCCTCTCCGCTGTCCCAGAGCATGTCGCCGAGCATCAGCGCGGCCTCAGTGTCTTTGGGGTCAGCGGCTACAATGCCACGGAGCATTGTGACCGCCCCGGCGATGTCGCCATCCTCTGCCAGGGTACGGGCGTCGTCGACCGTCGCCCCGGCGGCGTTCAGGGCCACGCAAAACACAAGCAGCGCGATGCAGGGCCGTGATATCATATATACAAGTTTCTTCATAACATTCATCTCTTTAAACACTGACCGGACTACGGTCGCATGAGATTATATCCTCAGCCCGACGATGCCTCCCCGCCCTATCGGGTTGAGGATGTGGAAACAGAGGTCGTGGAGCAGGGCGAACGAATCCTGCCGCGAGCCGTTGCCCTTGGAGGCTCCGTCAAACTCGCGGAGGAGCGATATTATCTCGATGGTCTGCCAGGGGCCACACCATTTCATCGCGTTGCGCACATCGGTCAGCTGCATCGGGAACCGGAAGCCGAGCTCCTGCATAAGCCCCCTCTCACTCTTGTCCTGGGCGTAGTGGGCCACAAGCAGGTTGGAGAAGAGGTTGAAGAGGTTGACCGCCAGCACCTGCGGCGGGTTGTTCTTCGGGTCTCCGGCAAACCGCCTGAGAATCCTGAACACCTTCTCCTGCTCGTGGCGCGCCACGGCGGCCACGAACTCGAAGTTGTTATACTCCTTCGAGATGCCGATGTTGCGCTCCACAGCCTCTGGAGTCACCTGTGCGCCCGGCCCAAGCGTCACCGTCAGCTTGTCGACCTCATTGTAGAGCCTCGACAGGTCGGTGCCGACAAAATCGCAGAGCATGGCCAACGCCTTCGGGTCGGCGGTCAGCCCCTTGCCGGTGATGAAGTTGGCCACGGTCGGCCCCACCATCTTCTCGGTGAGTTTCTTCGACTCCAGGGCCACACCTCTCCCCTCTTTCAGGGCCTTGGTGAACTCCGCCCCTTTGGCCTGCGCCCCCCTGAAACAGAGACACAACACCGTGGTCGCCGACGGGTTCCTCACATAAGGAGCCAGGGCGTTGAGATAGGCCGTGGGGGTGAAACGGGGCTTGCACCCCTCCTGCACCTCCCTGACTATCACCACCTGGCGCGCCGACATCATCGGATAACGGCGGGCGGCCTCGATCACCGCCCCCGGCTCGGTCTCCGGAGCGTATAGCATCGTCAGGTCGAAGTCTCGGTCTTCGGGGGCGACAAGACTCTCTACTTCCTTGGCAATCAAGTCGGTGTAAAACCCCTCGTCGCCGTGGAGCAGGTAGACCGGGGCGGCCTCCCCTTTACGGAGAGCCCTGCGGATAGAGTCGGCTGTCGGGGTTTCTGCCATCGTTGTATATCTTCAGTGCGGGTTCGGGAATAAATGCCTCCGGCCCTTAGGCCGAAATCAAACGCTAATTTACAACAATTTCTCCAATCCGCCAAAAACACCACGCCTCCCCGCCCCCCGGTCTAGTATTCGCCTCTCCGAGCCCACGCGCCCGGGGCTGCGGGGGTAGG
>CAMWVQ010000066.1 GCA_947177635.1 uncultured Porphyromonadaceae bacterium
CCCCCGAGGAGGCCTATTGAGACCCTGCTTTCCCGAATCTCCCCCCCCTCCTCCTGCCAAAGGTCTCACGCAGATTCCGCGGATACGCAGATGCTCGCGGAGACAAGGACTCTCGCAGATTTCTCGCGGATATAAAGAAAGGTCTCACAGATTACACAGATTACACAGAAGCCATCCGGATGGAACCTCAATAACGTTCCGCTCCGGATGGCTTCTGTGTAATCTGTGTAATCTGCGAGACCCTTCCCCGAAAGATGATGTTTCCCACGGGAAGAATGGGGAATCCGGGAGTTATGGGAATGTGGAGTGGGAGGCTGGCGACCGGGAGCTTGTGTTAGGCCGGGGCCGCGGGTGTGTATGACGGGCATATATGAGGTGTATATAAACGAAAAGTGTGTTTCTTCACAGAAACACACCTCCCTCATAACCAAAATTCAAGTATATATGTTCTTTTCGTCTAACAAACGTTGTGTGCAAAAATCATCTCAAAACGGATTGAGCAGTTAGTTCCTCAAATCCGATACAAAGTTATGACTTATTTACGGAGAAAACGTTCTTTTCCTTGTTAAAATGAGTTAAACGGGCGCTGATTGTGACATTTGCGCCACAATTCTCCAAAAATGCGATTTTACTGTGATTACGTCCCGAATCCGGTGGTTTTAGGGCAAATATGACCATTTCTATCACTTGTTACTATATCATATCACTTGGTGGCTCGCATTATCTTTTGAATGGGCTTACAGAAAAGTTCTTCACTGCGCCGAACGGCCGAGGGGAAACTTATCGTGAGCTGTCGGAAGCCCTGATGTTGCGTAAAGTATTCACAAATCAGTTGGTCTGCATACACCGGTTCGTCGCTACTGAAGCTATAATTATTGAGACATAACCCTGAAATAACGTTACAAACTGTGAGACAGCGCAAAAATATTTGCCGGAATGAAAAAAAGTTTGTAACTTTGTGGGCTTTTTAGCCGTAGCGGGCTTTTGGAAGCCGGCCCCGAAGGGGACGCGCCCGCAGGCATAACCATTAATCATCAAAGATTAGATGTACGCTATCGTAGAAATCCAGGGACAGCAGTTCAAGGCCGAAGCAGGCAAATTCCTGTATGTCCACTATCTCGGCGACGAGAAGAAAGAGGGCGAGACCGTAGAGTTCGACAAAGTCCTCCTCGTTGACGCCGACGGTGCCGTCAAAGTAGGCGCGCCCACCGTGGAAGGGGCAAAAGTAGTTTGCGAGGTGAAACGTCCCCTCGTAAAGGGCGATAAGGTTATCGTCTTCAAGAAGAAACGTCGCAAAGGCTACCGTCGCAAGAACGGTCACCGCCAGATGTTCTCTCAGATCGTGATCAAGGACGTAATTGCTTAATCCCAACCGGAAATTTCCGTAAACTCAAACTCAAATGGCACATAAAAAAGGTGTAGGTAGTTCTAAGAACGGCCGCGAGTCTGAAAGCAAACGACTCGGAGTGAAAATTTTCGGTGGCCAGAAGGCTAAGGCAGGCAACATCATCAAGCGTCAGCGCGGTACGGTTCACCACCCCGGCCTGAACGTGGGGATGGGCAAAGACCATACTCTCTACGCTCTCGTTGACGGCACTGTTGTCTTCACCCATGGTAAGGAAGGCCGCCGCTTCATCAACGTGACTCCCGAGGCAGAGGCATAACGCCAACGCTCCTCAGGTCATAAAACTGAAGAAAAAAATCCCGTTCCGGCGGGGCGTCGCGGAGTTGAACCCCGCCGCCCCGCCGGACGTTTTTTGTCTATGAAGAAAATCCTTATAATGGGGGCGACCTCAGGCATAGGCCTGCAGCTGGCCGGACAGTTCGCCTCAAAGGGGTGGATGGTCGGAGCGGCCGGCCGTTCCGGGCAACCGCTCAGGCGTCTGGCCTCCCTTTATCCGCGCAACATCCGGTGGCGCGTCATCGACATCAACATGACGGAGGCTCCCGAGGGGATGGAAGCCCTGGTGGAGGAGATGGGCGGAATGGATGTCTATTTCCACGTGGCCGGCATCGGATACGACAACCTGCCGCTGCGCGGGCGCGAGGAGATTGCGGAGATGGAGACCAATGTGGTCGGCTTCACGAGGATGGTCGGCGCGGCATTCAGGTGGTTCCGTGACCGCAACGGCGGAGCGGGGCATATCGCCGCCGTCACGTCGGTGGCGGGGACAAACGGCATCGGGCGCATGGCGGCCTACTCCGCCTCGAAGAGCTGTCAGCAGGTCTACATCAGGGCCTTGGAGCAGCTCTGCGTCATAGAGAAACTCGGCATCCGCTTCACCGACATCCGCCCCGGATGGATACGCACCCCTCTTCTCGACGACGACAGCGATTACCCGATGCTGATGTCTCTGCCTTACGCGGTGGGGAAGATAGTCCGGGCCGTGGAGCGGCGACGGCGCGTGGCCGTGGTCGACTGGCGGTGGAACCTCCTCGTCGGCCTGTGGCGTCTCGTACCCAACTGGCTGTGGGTGAGGCTTCCGGTTTCCACACCTCCTCTGGCTTCCCGTGGCGGCGCGAAGGAAGAGACGTGACGATGAGACGCGCCGCGGGGCTCCTGTTTCAAAAAATCTCGGCAATTCTTGGAGGTTTTTCCCGGATTGCCTAAATTTGCCTTGATGAAAACTCCTTCAAAGAATATCGCATACCTCTCGCTGATTTTCGTCGTGGCCACCGCCTTGGTGGTTTACTTCATGCCCGGCGACAGCAAACACAAATATGCCTATGAGCTTAACCGTCCGTGGAATTACGAGCTGCTGACGGCTCCTTTCGACATTCCGGTCTACAGGGATTCGGCCACGGTGAACCATATGATTGACAGCATCGACCGGGCGCTGGTGCCGATTTTCCAGATTGACGAGAGCGCGGAGGCGAGAGTGACGGCTGTGGTGCGTGGAAGCAAGGAGCTGTCTGAGCATACGCGCCGCCGACTGCTCGACATAATAGACCGGATATATGACGGCGGGGTGATTGACGCCCGGACCGCGGCGATAATCGCCCAGGGTGACCTGCCGGAGGTGAAGTTCAACATCGACAATGTCAATGTGGCGCGTCAGACGGAGAGTTTCCTCTCGCAGCGCGACGCGTATGCGTGTATCGACAGCATCTTCAGGGACAACCCCGAACGGGGCGCGATACAGGCCCTGGGGCTTGCGAATGTGCTTAATCCCAATATCATAGAGGACACCAGGGCCACAGAGCAGTATCGCGAGAACCTGATTCAGCCTATTGTGGCCGCTGTGGGGGTCATCCAGCAGGGGGAAAGGATAATAGACCGGGGAGACCGCGTCAGCCCCCAGCTTTACCAGGTGCTGAAGAGTTACGAGCTTGCCCTGGAGAAGATGGGGCGTCACGACCGCAACCGCCAGGTCTACACGATTCTCGGCCAGGTGATGTTCGTCGTCTGCCTGTTCGGGCTGCTCTATGTATATTTCGGTTTCTATTTTCCGGCGACGTTGCATTCGGTGAAGAGGATGTTGTCGGTTGTTCTGCTGATGGTGGTGTTCTTCCTCTTCGCGGCGGCAATGTCCAAGACCATCAGTTCGGGGCTTTACATCGTGCCGCTGGCAATCCTGCCTATCGTCGTGCAGGTTTTCTTCGACGCCCGCACCGCCTTCTTCACCTTCGTGCTGGAGGTGCTGATGAGCGCCGTGCTGGCCTCCTTCCAGCTTGAGTTCATATTCATAGAGATACTTGCCGGAACGGTGGTGATTTTCTCGCTCAAGGAGCTTTCAAAGCGAAGCGAGCTGCTGAGGTCGGCGTTGCTGGCGTTCTTCACGTATGTTGCCGGGTATGTGGCGGTGGAACTGATGTCGGCCGGGTCGCTCTCGGCCATGTCGGGGCGTCTGGTGGGGTATTTCGCCATCAACGCCGTGCTGATATCCTTCGCCTACATCCTGATTTTCGTGATAGAGAAGACTTTCGGGATGACATCGGTGGTCACCCTGGTGGAGCTCTCTGACATAAACAATCCGTTGCTGAGAGACCTGTCGCGGGAGTGTCCCGGCACTTTCCAGCACTCGATGGCTGTCAGCAACCTCGCCTCAGAGGCGGCCCACAAGATCGGAGCCAATGTGCAGCTCGTCCGTGCCGGCGCCCTCTACCACGACATAGGGAAGATTGACAATCCGGCGTTCTTCACGGAGAACCAGTATGGGATAAACCCCCACGACGTGCTCTCCCCTGCCCAGAGCGCGCGGATAATAATCGGCCATGTGACCGACGGCGTTAAGCGCGCCGATAAATTCAAGCTCCCGGCTGTAATAAAGGATTTCATCCTCCAGCACCACGGGCGAGGAAAGGCTAAATACTTCTATATGAAGGAACAGCAGCTCCATCCCGAGGAGGAAATCGACCCGGCGCCTTTCACTTATCCCGGCCCCAACCCGCAGACCGCCGAGGCGTCGCTGCTGATGATGGCCGACGCCGTGGAGGCGGCCTCGCGGTCGTTGTCAGACCATTCTGAGGCGGCAATCACAGAGCTTGTGGACAGGCTGGTCGACCAGCAGGTCGCCGAGGGGTATCACAATGACTCCCCCCTGTCGTTCCGCGACGTCGCGCTGATCAAGGACTCCTTCATCAAGCGTCTCAGGTCTATGTACCACGGGCGTGTCTCCTACCCGCCTGAAACACCTCCGAAACCTGCGGCGGGGTGACTGTGTGGCATCTCCACTGGATATTTTGATGGAAATTGCTTAACTTTGCAGACGGAATATTTTTCTGACAGATTAGAAGAGAACCAGCAATGCTTGACCGACTACGAGACTTGATACCCGAACCGGCACTGCGGCGTCTGCCGTGGTACCTGGCTTATGTCAGCCTTCTCAGGGAGAGGGGTGTGGAATATGTCTCCTCCACCGGAATCGCCCGCGGGATAAATGTCGACGCCTCGCAGGTTGCAAAAGACCTGTCGTTCCTCGACATAAAGGGGAAGACCCGCATCGGCTATGAGGTAGCGTTGCTCGAACACAAGCTTGAGGAGTTTCTCGGTTTCCGCAAACGCCACCGCGCGGCGATAATAGGGGTGGGCTCGCTGGGGCGCGCCCTGATGCAGGACTCCGGTCTTACCAACTACGGGCTGGAGGTTGTCGCGGGCTTCGACGTCGACCCGGCGAAAATCGGCACGACCTATGAGGGGATGCCCGTATATGATGTCGCGTCGCTCGGAGAGAAGTCACGCGAGCTGGGGATGGAAATCGGTATCGTGACGGTCCCGGTGGAATACGCCCAGGATGCCGCCGACTCGATTGTGGAGGCGGGTCTGAAGGCCATCTGGAACTTCACCCCATACCGCATACAGGTGCCGGAGGATATTGTCGTCGCCAACACCTCCATATACGCCCACCTGGCGGTGATGTATAACCGAATGCTTTCAAGATAATCGCCGTCGATGAAGATTTTCAGGATAGACAGAGATGCCGCCTGCTGGCCCGCGGCTGCGGCCGACGCGCTCCGCACCCCCGAGGCAGTCCCCGCCGGGGTGCTGCCCGTCAGGCTTGTGGCAGATTCTGCGGTGGTGCGCAACAACAGGCCGGTCTTTATCCCCGACTTCGCCCGCGAGGGGTGGGTGGTGGAGGTGCGTCCGGCAATCCACATCGGTCGGCTCGGGAAGTTCATATCGGGCCGTTTCGCCGACCGGTATGTCGAGGGATTCTCCCTTGTGGCCTGTGTCAGGCCGGGAGGTGATTCTCTGCCCGACGCGCTGACCGACAGTTTCGACGGCGCAATCACGGTAGGGGAGATGATGGCTTTGCCGACGGCCGACAGTGTCTCGCTGGAGGCCTCGTTCGCCCCGCTCCCCCTCAGGGGTGTATCCCGGGGTGAGGCAAAGGAGTCGGGATTGGTGGTGGATATGGAGAGCCTGCATATAGCCGACACTGTGGCGCTGCTGAGCCGCTACGCGACTTTGAAAAGCGGCGACATCATACTTCCGGCTTCGGTGGGGCTGGAGTTCCCTGTGAGTCTCGACCATTCCCTGGAGGCCTCTGTCGATGGCCTGGGAGTGCTGTCGCTGAGGCTGAAATAAATTCCTGTGGTTGTTTTTATGGCCGAGGGCGGCAACGCCTCGGGCCGGGGTCAATAGACCAGGGCGAAATTGTCGACCCAGAGGGTGAGGTCGGGGGTGCCTATGTAGGCGGTTCCCGAACCGGCCGATGCCATTACCAGGAGATGTGTGGGGGTTGCGTCGGGGGAATCCCAGCCGACCTCTTTTACAGGAACCATCTTCCCTTTCGAGTTACGGGCGTAATAAGACTTATCGGCGGGAATCAGTCCCATATAGCTTTTATAGTAAGGTTTCTTGGTTATGTCCCCGTAATGGACGGGGATTTGGTGGCTGTTGACCCACCCTTTGGTGCCCTTTCCGAAACGTTCGCGGCCTGTGCCGACACGCTTGGCGTATAGGTTGCCGTCGGCGTCCTCCCACCTGCGTTGCAATATGATGTAGACCTCGGCGGCGTCGTTACCCTTGAGCTGCTTTTTCTTGCCGAAGCCTGAGGAGTAGATGCGTCCGGTGGAGGCGGGGGGCATATGTAGCTTGTAGTCGAACTGCAGGGCCTTGGGGCGGCGGTTGAAGGGTATCCCCATCTCCATCTTCGAGTAGGGTTCGGAGGTGGATTTCACCGGTTCGAAGAATTCGCCGAGGAATATCGAGCCTGCCACAAGGACATCGATGTTGACGATTCCCAAAGCCTTGCACTCCTCCATCATGGTTGTGAGCTTGCAGCATCGTCCGCCGGTCTCGCGCCTGTCGGGAAAGACGGCATTCGAGGTCTTGGTGACGCCGCAGACTTTGGCCATCACGTTTGAGGTGGCCCAAGGTGAGCCGCCCTGGTTCCTGTATGGTGTGTCGCCGTTTATGGTGGCGTTGGGGGCGATTTCATAGACCTGGCGGGTGTTTCCGCCGATGACACGCGACTCATGTATGTTGCGGGTCACCCAGTTCTCGAAGTTGCCGTATTTTATAGGTTCTGTCTTCTGGGCCATGGCCGAGACTGACACCATGAAAATTATGGAGAGGATAAGGGGGTGTCTCATAAATAAATAGTTTTTGGTCGGCAAAGTTACGAAAAAATATAAAACGGGGGGCGTTTTCAGGCCATATCGACTAATCCGCGGGCGTTTTGTGCGCAAATCAGGGCGCGACGGTTGTGTGGCGCGGATGCCCCGGGAAAATATGCGCGGGTGTAATAAAACCGGGATTCCAACGTTAATCCATTGGGAAAACTGTCTCCCGAAAATAACAACGCGTGACGGGTATGGTATTGTTCTGCCATCCCGGGTTCATATGCCCTGAAAAATGCTTAGACAATCATATCGCAGACTTCTCTCTTTGCTTGTGGCCGCTCTTTCCATAGCCGGTACAGCCGTCGCATTGCCGACATCATATTATACGGAAAACTCATTGCTGTCTTCCGGCAGATGGGTCAAGGTGAAGGTCACTTCGACCGGAATGCAGGAGCTTCCGTTCTCCATGCTCGAGGAACTCGGGTTCTCCGACCCATCGAAAGTGGCGGTCTATGGTTACTCGGGGGTGGAGCTGAGCACCTACGAGTTCTCGACCTCGATGCCTGACGACCTCCCGGCAGTTCCGATGGCGGTCTATGGCGACAAAATCGTGTTCTACGGCGTCGCGACGGAGGAACCCATGGAATATATAGGCAACTTCTCAACCCGTTTCAGGATACAGCTGCGGAGAAACCTCAACAACACCTGCTCATATTATTTCCTCACTGACTCGCAGCCTCGTCTTGATGTGGCCACCTCCGACACACCTGTCATAGGGGCTTACCCCACTGTGGAGAGAGCCCACGGGCTGGTGTGGAGAAACTTCGCAGACCGTCAGCCCGGCAATATGGGCGGATATCTGTTCGGCGAGAACATCGCCGACCTCAAGACGGTCACATATGACGTGCATATGCCTGGATATGACCCGACATCAGACGATTCCCCCTCGATGACCTACGGAGTAGCCGTGAATGCCCAGTCGGGACGCGTTGAGTTCACCATGCAGGGTGAGGGGCAGTCGATAATGCGCTCGATTACCCTCCAGGGATATGGCAATGATCCGGGGCACTTCAACTACCGTTACGGCAGCACATACACTTATTTCTCCGGGCTGGCCAAGAAAGAGGATGATGTGTATTCCCTGACTGTCGATCCCCGGAAGTCGGCCGCCCCGCTGTACGAGGCCTCGATGGATTATTACGCGTTCAGCTATCCGCGCGGTATGGATGTCTCGGTTCTCCCCCAGCAGCGTCTGTCGTTCAAGGCGTTGCTGTCAGGCCAGGCGGTGAAACTGGTCAACGCCGCTCCGACGACCAAAGTGTGGGATGTCACTCCGGGACGCAAACCTTGCGAGATGGTGGTCAAGGATATAGATGCCGATGGCACACGTGGTTTCGTCGCCGACAGGAGGATCACAATGACCGCCACTGTCCCCGGCATACAGACCATTGTCTTCGACCCGTCACGAGAGCTGTCCAAGGTCGAGGTGGTCGGGGAAGTCTCCAACCAGAACTATCACGGGATGGATGTACCCCAGATGCTGGTGGTGGCCTCCGAGAAGACTTATGACCAGGCGTTGCTTCTGGCCGAGATGCACCGTGAGAAGACCGGCGTGGATGTGGCGGTGGTGCCGTTCCTCGACATATGCAACGAGTTTGGCTCCGGACTCCCTCACCCGATGGCCATCAGGAGGCTCGCCAAGATGCTTTATGACCGCGACCCCCGGAAATTTGAGGCAATCCTGCTGTTTGCCCGCGCTTTCAACGACAATACCGGGGTGACCGCCGTGGAGTCTCCCGAGGATTTCGCCGCCACCTACATCCCGATGTTGGAGTGTGACGACACTTCGGGAAGCGGTGAGCAGCCCAAGGCATACGCCTCAGACGCTTTCTACGGAATGTTGTCTGACAACTTCAAATATGACTATGCGGTTGAGCCCGGCCATTTGCTTTGTTCCGAGCTTGACATTAAGGTTGGCCGTATTCCCGCCGTCAACTGGGGAGAGGCGGCCGACTATATCATAAAGGCAAACAGGTATCTTGACACGTTGAGCGACCGCCCGGTCTACAACCGCGCCATCATGACCGCCGACTGGGGCGATGAGAATCTCCATTTCAACCAGGCCAAGAACATGCGTGACCTGATGGCTGAGATTGCTCCCGCGACTATGCTCGACATGCATATCCAGGCATTGTATGATCCGAAGGGAAAAAGCAATGAAAGCATGCGCACGCGTATCCGCCAACAGCTTCAGCGAGGTGTGGGTATGTGGTTCTTCCTCGGGCATTCCCTGGGCTGCACGCAGATAGGCACAAATAAGCTGTGGTCAAACGCGTATGACCGCGAACTTCTCAATGAGAATCCCCCCTTCGCGGTCTACGGCACATGCCAGACCCAGGTGCTTGACTCCCCCGGGACGAGCCTCCAGGTCGACATGCTGTTCAATTCAAGTGGCGGCATGATTGCCGGAGTAGGCTCCACCCGCCCGGTCTACGCCCAGTATAACGTGCATGTCTGCACGATGATGGCCCGAGGCTATTATTCCCAGAAGCCGGGCGCGACACTGGGGGATATTTACCGTGATGGCCACAATCTTTACATACGCCGGCCGGATGTGATTTACCCCGGCTTGACGGTCGGGCATACCGGAATTGCAATCAACACGATGTGCTACAATTTCGCCGGCGACCCGATGATGCCGATGCGTGTGCCTGAGAACAAGGTTGAGATAACATCGTTCAACTCAACTCCGGTCTCCGGCGCGATAGAGGTAAATCCGCTTGAGAAGCAGAAGATTGAAGGTGTCGTCACCACCGCCGGCGGCGATGTTGACACTACTTTCTCAGGCGAGCTGACCATAACGGTCTATGACGGCGCCCATACCGTGACCTCCGCCAGCACCGCCGATGCCTCCAACCCGGCGATGAGCATAGACCTCGACGAGGACATCCTCCAGGAAGTGAAGGTGGCTGTCGACAAGGGGCGTTTCAGCGGAGAATTCGCGTTCGCCATGCCTGCCTATTCCGGCAAAGGCAACCGGGTGAGCCTCTTTGCCACTACGGAAGACCTGACTCGCAGCGCGATCGGCTACCTTGACGGATTGTCGATAGGGCAGACCGTGCCTGAGGGAATCGAAGTCGCCGCGCCGGTAATCTCCTCGATGTATGCCGCCGACGAGTATTCCTCCTCCAACGTCTGCCTCCCGGGTGAATTCACGCTCTATGCCCAGGTCGAGCCTGACGCTGTCGGGCTGCTCGGCAACTCAGACCGTATGGGTGGAAGCGTGAGCCTTGTGCTTGACAACTCCAGGAAGCTTACCGGGGTGGACGGTTTCCTGAAGGTGGCCACCGACGGTTCCGCCTCCCTGGCATATCCTGTCACCGGAATCGCCGACGGGCCCCACGACCTCACTCTGCGTGTCGTTAATGTCGGCGGAATGTCGGCCGAACGCACCATCAGCGTCAATATCGTGAATGTCGCCCGGGCGCAGACAGTCGTCGATGCCGCAATCGCCCGCAGCGAGGCGGTGATTGACATCGAGCATGATCTTGTTGACGCTCCCGAAGGACGCCTTGTGGTGACCGATGCCGCCGGAAAGACCATCTTCTCCAAGGAGGGCGTCACTTTCCCCTACACCTGGAACCTTGTCGGAAATGACGGTTCTGACGTCGAAGACGGTGTCTACTCGGCAAGCGTCTATTTCAAGGCCGGCCGCCGCTACGGATTCGCCGCCCCCGCCAGCATCGTGGTCGGCCGCTGAGCCGGCCTGAGGCGATCACACGACACGAGAGGCCCGCGGGGGGGGGGGGGGGGGGGGGGCCCCCCCGGCCCGCGCCGGGGGCCGCCGAGGGGGGGGGCCCCCCCCCCCCCCCCCCCGCCACCC